>JAITJA010000007.1 GCA_031279175.1 Odoribacteraceae bacterium | reverse complement strand
TGTCCTTGCCGAGGGGTAGTAGCTGTAATCCACGCCCATGTTGTAAAAGGCGCTGTAGGCGGTGCTGAAATTTCCCTGTGGATCCATGCCCGGGTACTTCGTCCAGGTGAAAAGATTCGTGGCCTGGAGGGTAAGATCAACGCCTTGTATCGCGCGCCCCCCGAACAGGTGACGGGGGAAACGGTAGTTGACGTTCAGGGCGGAGAGGCGGAGGAACGACGCGTCGTGGATGTAACGATCGGAAACAATGTCGTTGTGGCCCCAGCCGTAATACATCGCCCGCGGGAAACCCCTGTCTACACCCGGCATCAGCGTCCAGGTCTTCAGGATCTCCCTCAAGGAATTAAAGACGTTGATGTCGCCGGCGCTCTCCATTTCCTCGTTCCACAGGCGATCGTTCCCCACGGAATAGACGAAGGAGGCGTTAATCATTAACCCCTTCCAGTACATGGTCGTGCCGAAACCACCGAAAAAGTCGGGATTGGCGTTGCCGATCTCCGTCCGGTCGTTGGTCGCGTCGACCTTCCCGTCCCCGTTCAGGTCCATGATGTAGAGATCGCCCTGCCGCTCGTAATTGTAGCTGTCGCGGTAATGATTCTGGCTGCCCGTGAAGGGATCGTAACTCTTCAACGCGACCAGCTCCTCGTTGGTCATGATCAACCGCCCGGCGTACTTGTAACCGTAAAAGACGCCCGTCTCGCTCCCTACCTCGATCTTGAACATGTCGTAAGCACCACCGCCAAAATATTCCTCGACGCTATTCAGTTTTTCCAGCGTGGTGACGTTCCTGGCGATGTTGAAGTCCATGTCCCACGTTAACTCCTTGCGCGGGTTCTTGACGAGATCAACCCGGATGTCAAACTCGAAGCCCTTGTTCTTGATCGATCCGATATTCTGCGTCACGTTGGAGAACGAGGAGGAGGGGGGGATCGGGTCGTTGTACAAGAGATTGTCCACGTCCTTCTGGTAATACCCCAGGGAACCCCTCGCGCGATCCTTCCAGAAGCCGAAGTCAAGCCCGATCTCTTTTTGCAACTGCGACTCCCACTGGAGGAGATCATTTCCCACGGACGAGGGCCTAACGCCCGGGTTTCCATCATAAACAGCCGACCCCATCAACGTCCGCCAGGCATAATTGCCCAGATTCTGCGAGCCGGTCTTCCCGATAGAACCCCTCAGCTTCAGGTAGGATAGTGTTTTCGTGGCCGCGTTCATGAAATTCTCCTCGCTAATGATCCAGGCCAACGCCGCGGAGGGGAAATAACCCCAGCGCCGGTCGCGCCCGAACTTCGACGAGCCGTCGGCGCGGAAAGTGGCGGTGGCCAGGTAACGATTGTTCCACTTGTACTCCAGGCGGGCGAATGAGGAGACCAACGCGTTCGACGCGTAGCTGCTCGCGATCGAATTTTTAATGGCGGCGCTCCCCAGGTCGACCAGCACGTCGTCATCCGGGAAACTACTTCCCGAGGCGTTAAGCCCGTCCGTCTCGAACTTCTCCAGCGAGAAACCACCGAGGAACACCGCCCGGTGTTTCCCGAACGACCGGTCGTGGGTGAGCGTGTTCTCCAGCACGTAGACGTAATTATCGTTCTTGGAGATGAAGGCGGAGTTCTGCCCGTCGGCATAATATTTTCGCTGGTAAGTGTTGTACTTGTTCGCGGCATACCTCAACGTCCCCGTCGTTCGCAACGTGAGACCTTTGATGATGTCCCACTCCAGCCCGAGGGAGGCCGTGATGTCCCTGTTCTTCCCCTCGTTCGTGTTCTTCAGGCTAAAGAGGGGATTCTGGGTGTAATAGTCGATCATGTTGATGTTCCCGTCATCCGTGTAGGCATGGAGATCCGGGCGCATGTCCAGAATGGTCATGATCAGGTCATCCTTGTCGTTCGTTACCCGCGAAGAGGCTTTCAGGCCCAACTTGAAACGTAACATGTCGCGGATAGAGGCGTCGAAGTTCATGTTCCCGCCGAGTAACACGGAATTTCCTCCCTTCACGATGCCCTGCTGCTCCCTGTAAAAGAAGGAAATGTTGTACGAGGCGGCCTTGCTCCCGCCGCGAACACCAAGCCCGTGCTCCCGCGTGATAGCGTCGCGCGTCATCAAGTCCCACCAGTCGGTCTCCCCGTCATGATAGGCGTTCTCGCGGAAAAAATCGTCCGAGAGGGTCTGGAGATCAAACTGGCTATGATTCGTCCGGGCATTAAAAAGCTCCTCGTCGATGTATTTCCGGGTAAAATAATCCAGCTTCCCCCGCGTAAAGAGGCTCATCCTCACGGCAGCTTTCGAGAAGTTGATGTACTCGGCGGCATTCAATAGCCCGAATTTGTTTGCCTCCAGCACCTGCACCCCGACGCGGGAGGTAAACTCCAGCGTGGGAGACATGCCCGCCTTCCCGCGACGGGTGGTCACGAGCACGACGCCATTCGCCGCCCGCGAGCCGTAGATCGCCGTGGCGGAAGCGTCTTTCAAGATGTCGATGCTCTCGACATCCGTCAGGTTCAGGTTGTATAGCGTGTTGGAAACATCCCCCGACGTGCCGGTGTTGTACTCCGGGACCCCGTCGATCACCCACAAGGGCTGGGAGTCGCCCGATAACGAGGAGGCCCCGCGGATAATGACCGACACGGGGGAGGTGGGGGAGGCCGAGCTGATCATCACGTTAACGCCGGGAGCGCGGCCTTGCAACATGGACTGGATCGTGGCGCCCGCGGGGACCGTCTCCAGTACTTTGCTCCCGAGACGGGTGACGGCCCCCGTCATGTCTTTTGCTTTTGTCGTCCCGTAGCCGGTCAGCACGATCTCGTCGAGGTGTCCGACCTCCTCTTCCATCGTGACGTGTAACGTTGTCCTGCCGCCTACCTCCAGGTAGAGCGTCTTCTTCCCCACGAAGGAGAAACGCAAGGTGGCTTTCTGCCCCGTCGGGTAGACAAGCGCGTAGGCCCCGTTGTCGTCCGTGACGGTTCCCGTCGAAGTGCCCTCGATGACGACGGATACGCCCGGTAGGGGCAGCCCGTCACGGTCAACGACCCTTCCCTGTACTTTTTCCTCGCGCCTCGCCTGTTGCAGGGCCGCGGGACGGACAATGATCAAGCCCCCCTCGTGATCAAAGGTCAAGCCCGTGCCGGCAAATACGCGCCGCAGGATGCTCTCCACCGTCTCTAACCCGGCCTCGACGGAGAAAGGGCCCGCGTCACGCGTCTGTTCCACGTTGAAGACGAAGGAGAGACGCGTTTGTTTCTGGATCTCGTTGAATAGCGCGCCCAACGAGACTTCCTTTAAGTTCAGGCTAACCTCTTCCTGTTGCGCCTTGACACTGGCCGACGCGCGTGGGATAAAACTGAACATGAGTACTACACAAAGTTTCACCATCAATAACCATTCCCGGTTACAATGACCGCGAACGCGCGGTTTTAATCGACTTCTTTTCATACATTCGTTGTTATTTAAATGAATACTCGCGACTCGCTCGCTTTCCGCGAACGGCTTGTCGCGTGATTATCGCGGGGGGGATGGTCCCCGTTTTTTATTTGGACACGATGATCGTGGCATCGCGGACAGAGAATTTCACGTCGACCATTTTGCTGATGGCGTCCAGGATCGCGTGGATGTTCTCGTACCGCTCCACGCTGCCGGTGAAGTGGTATTTCTTGACGCTGTCGTCGATGTAGAGCACCTCCGCGTCGTACCAGCGGGAGAGGATGGAGAGGACACTCTCCAGGTTCTCGTTCTCGAAAGCGAAGTAGCCACTCCTCCACGCGGTGTGGGCGTACGCGTCAACCTCTCGCGTCTCGACGAAACGCCCGTCAGCGTCGAACTCGACCAGCCGCGAGGGGAGTAGCGCGTGTTCCTGCCCGTCTGCCCCGCTGACGCTGATCTTGCCGGTAACCAACACCGTCCGGGAGCGAGCGCCCGCGTAAGCGTTCACGTTGAACGACGTGCCATGGACGCGGATGTTGCACCGGCCGGCAACGACAATGAACGGGCGAGCGCTCTCGGCAGCTACCTCGAAATAGGCCTCGCCCGTCAGCCTTACCTCGCGGCAGTCGTCGCCGAACACGGGAGGAAATTCAACGGTGGTCTCGGAATTCAGGTACGCGCACGTGCCGTCCGGGAGTGTCAACTGGTACTCGCCGCCCCGCGGGGTAACTAACCGGAACCACCTCTCCCCCTCGTCCCCGGCCCCGGCAACCGGCAAGACGGAGACGCCCCCCGCTCCAGGGGAGGGAATCACCGAATCCCGTCGCACGACCGCGCCGCGATGGTCGCCTAACGCGATCACCTCCCGGTCGCCCCGGAACAGGGTAGCGCGGGGGCCGCCCGGGCGGAGGATCACCTCCTCGACGAGATCGTCGGCCAAACGCCCGCCCTGCCGGGAAGAGTAGTACGCGAACGCGACAGCCGATAGCAATAGCGCGATGACGGAGGCGCGACGCGACCAAACGAGTACCCGCGAACGACGGACGGTTCGCGATCGGATGTACGCCAGGTATCGTTTCAACTCCTCTTCCTCTCGTCCCGGCCCGGGGAGAAGGCCGTTTGTCAAGTGCCAGGCTTTCTTGAGCCGGTAGAAATAGGCCTCGCGTACCTCCTCTTGCATCCAGCGCGCCAGCTCCCGGATCTCCTCGGGGGTGGCTTCCCCGTCGAGCACTTTAATGATTAAATCGTCCATAAGTTTTTTCCTTTTCGAATAGCAAGACGATCTTACCCGGCCTGACCCCTACAAACAGGGATAAAAATTTGAACCGCGGGAGGCGGCGCGGGGCAATACGGCCTGCCTCGCGCTGCTGTCGCGTCGAAGAAAAATGGCTACATTTGCCCTATTCATTCATTTAAATCGAGAGCGATGAAAATATACACGAGAACCGGGGATGACGGGACGACCTCGCTGGTCGGGGG
>JAITJA010000208.1 GCA_031279175.1 Odoribacteraceae bacterium | reverse complement strand
CTTACTTTTCGCGAGCAGCTCGACGGCCTCCGTGTAGGTGACGCGCGCGAAAGGATTCTCCAGCACGAACTGCAACTTCTCGATCAGCTCCATGGAGCGTTCGCTGGCGGGCCGGTCCTTCTCCTCCTCTTGCAGTCGTCGCCCGAGGTACAGCAAGTCATCCATGCAATGATCGAGCGCGTAACGGATCAGGAACTTCAGGAAATCCTCTGCCAGGTCCATGTTATCGTGAATATCATTAAAGGCCACTTCCGGCTCTATCATCCAGAACTCCGCCAGGTGGCGCGTGGTATTCGAGTTCTCGGCGCGGAAGGTAGGGCCGAACGTGTATATCTTCCCCAGGGCCATGGCGGCCAGCTCCCCCTCGAGTTGCCCGCTGACGGTCAGGTTCGTGGCCTTCCCGAAGAAATCCTGTTTATAGTCGACCTCCCCGGAGCTGGTCAGTGGCGGGTGCAGCGGGTCGAGGGTCGTCACGCGGAACATCTCCCCGGCCCCCTCGGCGTCGGACGCGGTAATGAGCGGGGCGTGCAAGTAATAGAAGCCGCGGGCGTTGAAATAGTCGTGAATGGCGAACGACATGGCGTGGCTCACGCGGGAGACGGCGCCGAAGATATTGGTACGGAAGCGCAAGTGGGCGTTCTCCCTGAGGAACTCCAGGCTATGTTTCTTCGGCTGGATCGGGTACTTCTCCGGGTCGGCCTCCCCGAGCACGGTGATCTCTCGCGCCTGGATCTCGACGGATTGCCCGCTACCGGCGCTCTCCACCAGGGCTCCCGTCACCCGCAACGCGGCCCCGGTCGTCACTCGCTTCAGCAGCTCCTCGGGAAAGTTCCCGGTTTCCGCGACCACCTGTATATTATGTATCGTCGACCCGTCGTTGAGCGCGATAAAACTGACTTGCTTGTTCCCCCTCCTGGTTTTTACCCATCCTGTCGCCACGACCATTTCGCCCGCGCCTGTCATTTGCAACAATTCTTTCACTGAAAGCCGTCTCATCTTGTTTATCATTTAATGTTATTGTTCGCGAAAGTAACTTTTTCCCTGAAAGAATGAAAATATGACCGTGAAATGGCGGCCACCTCGCTTTTCCCGTTAAATTCGCGTCCTGAACAAGGAAAGAGTAAAAATATAAATAACAATCTCATGGGAAGAGCATTTGAATACCGGAAAGCGCGCAAGTTAAAAAGATGGGGAAACATGGCGCGCGTCTTTACACGCGTCGGCAGGGAGATCGACATCGCCGTCAAGGCCGGTGGTCCCGACCCGGACAATAATACCCGCCTGCGAATTCTAATACAAAACGCCAAGGCGGCTAACATGCCGAAGGAAAACGTGGAACGGGCGATCAAGCGCGCCGTCGCCAAGGACACCTCGGACTACAAGGAGGTCGTCTACGAGGGATACGCCCCGCACGGCATTGCCATCGTGGTCGAGACCGCGACAGATAATAACACGCGCACGGTGGCGAACGTGCGGCACGCGTTCTCGAAATACGGCGGATCGCTGGGAACGTCCGGATCGCTGGATTTCTTGTTCGAACGCAGGTGTATCTTCAAGATAAACAAGCCCGGGGAGTTCGACGCCGACGAGTTCGAGCTGGAAATCATCGACCACGGGGCCGACGAGCTGTTCGAGGACGAGGACGGGGCGGTGAATATCTGCGGCTCGTTCGAGGCGTACGGGAACATCCAGAAGTTTCTCGAGGAGGCCGGCATCGAGATCGTCAGCGGCGAGTTCGAACGAGTCCCCGTCGACACCAAGGAGTTGACCGACGAGCAACGGGCCGACGTGAACAAGATCCTCGACAAGCTGGACGAGGATGATGACGTCACGAACGTTTATCACAATATAAAAGAGTGATTTTACTTGCGAGATCGGAATTATAATCGCACCTTCGCGCCGGTGAAAGAAAATCAAAGATGACTTCGTAGCTCAGCTGGTAGAGCAATTGACTCTTAATCAATGGGCCGAGGGTTCGAGCCCCTCCGAGGTCACGAATGGGATCCATTTTGAGCATGATTTCAGATTTTAGTATCCCGGGGAGTTCTCCCCGGGATTTTTCATTCCCTGTTATCGTTATGGCCTGGTTTTGCCCGGTCGGCCGACAACCTTCCATGGTCGTCCGACAACCACGCGTTATCGTCCGTCGACCACGCGTGGGATACGGTTGACCACGCGTGGGCGTCCGTCGCCCATGCATGGTCAACCGTATCTCATGCATGGTCAACTGTATCTCATGCATGGTCAACCGTATCTCATGCATGGTCAACTGTATCTCATGCATGGTCAACCGTATCTCACGCGTGGTCAACTGTATCTCATGCATGGTCAACTGTATCTCACGCGTGGTCAAACGTATCTCACGCGACGGTGAACGGGACCGGGTTACGCGGCAGGGGAGATTAGCCGGTTCAGGGAGAGGTTGTTGGCGTGTTGCCTGCCGGGGGAGGGATTCAGGCGGGAGGGCTTGTCGTTTTCATGCTTGCCAGTGCCCTGCCCGCGCGGAGAGCCTTGAGATTCATCTCCGCGACGGCGTCGCCTTTTCGCGAGAAGATGGCGATGACGCCGCGCTCGAGGTACTCGAACGGGATCTCTATGAAGGGGGAGGCGGCGCCAAGCATTACCACGTTTCCGGCGCGGGCGTGGCCCGTCACCTCCCGCGCGACGGCGTCAGCGTCCACGATCACGCGACGGGGGAGTGCCTCGAGCACCTCCATTAACGCCCCCGCGGGCGGGTACCCCGGCACGTTGATGAACGGCGCGGAGTTCGTGACGACGTGTCCCCCTTCTTTCAAGTAGGGGAGGTAGCGTAACGCCTCCATTGGCTCGACGGAGAGGATGATGTCGGCGGTTCCCCTGGCGATGAGGTCCGAGAAGACGGGGCGGTCGGATAGCCGGGCGTGCGATTGCACGTCGCCCCCGCGCTGGCTCATGCCGTGAGTTTCGGCTTGTTTCATGTAGAGGTTGTTCGTGATGGCGGCCGATCCGAGCACGGCGGCGATGGAGAGGATTCCTTGTCCCCCGACGCCGGCAATAATCATGTCTGTTTTCATGGTATATATATTAAGGCGTGTTCACGCGTGTTTTTTCTTGTCTCGGCTTGCTTTCTGGATGCATGGCCGGCGCGGGATGATGACGGAGACGCCGTGGTAGGCGATCTCGTCGCGGATGACGCGGCACAGTTCCTCGTGGTTACGCGGCACTGGTAGTAGCACGCGCAGGTGTTTTTCGTCGACGCCGATCCCTCGGCAGATGGCCTCGACGCGTCCCTCGGCGGCGGAGGGTTGCCCGCCGGTCATGGAGATGGACTCGTTGTCGGAGATGATGATCGTGACGGGCGCTCCTTCCGCGACGCAATCGAGCAGTCCTGTCATTCCCGAGTGCGTGAACGTGGAGTCGCCGATGACGGCAACGGCAGGAGACAGGCCGGCGTCCGCCGCTCCCTTTGCCATGGTGATGGAGGCTCCCATGTCGACCGTGGAGTCGATGGCGCTGTATGGCGGTAGCGCGCCCAGGGTGTAGCACCCGATGTCGGAGAAGACGCGTCCGGCGGGGTATTCCTGCATGACCTCGTTGAGGGCCTTGTAGACGTCCCGGTGGCTGCACCCGACGCATAACGCGGGTGGTCGCGGCACGACGATGTCCGGCACGGGCGGGCCTTCTCTCGCGGGTAGGCCGAGGGCGGCCGCGACGCTGTCGGGGTCGAGCTCGCCGGCTCGCGGGAGAGTCCCGTCGAGCCTTCCGGAGACGGGGACTTTCGCGAGGTATCCCTTGAGTAGTTCCTCGACGATGGGGTATCCTTCCTCGAGTACGAGCAGGCGGTCGCACGTGTCAGCCAGCCGCTCGATCATTTTCCGCGGCAACGGGTACCGGCCTATTTTTACTACCGGGTAGGGCGGTTTGCCGTCGAAGAGTTCCGCGAGATAGTTGCGCGCGATCCCGCAGGCGATGATGCCGAGGGAGTGGTCGGCGGCCTCCTCGTGCCGGTTGCAGGGCGACGAGTCGGCTTCTTCGGCGATGGCCGGTTGTTTTTCGAGGAGGGATCGATACCGTTCGCGCGCGTTCGCGGGGAGGAGGATGAATTGTCGCCTGTCTCCCGGGCATCGCGCGGGGTTTTCGCTGGCGGTGTTGCCGGTTTCCACGCCGGCCCGGGAGTGCGCCAAGCGAGTGGTGACGCGGAGCAGTACGGGTAGTCCCCATTTCTCGGAGAGTTCGAAGCCGTGCCTGGCCATGTCATAGGCCTCTTGCTGGTCTGCCGGCTCGAGGACGGGCACGAGGGCGAACTTGCCGTAGGCGCGGGAGTCTTGCTCGTTCTGGGAGGAGTGCATCGAGGGGTCGTCGGCGGCGACGATGACCATTCCCCCGTTGACGCCGGTGATGGCGGCGTTCATGAAGCAGTCCGCGGCGACGTTCATCCCGACGTGTTTCATGCAAACCAGTGCTCGTTTGCCGGCGTATGACATCCCGAGCGCGCTTTCCATGGCCGTTTTCTCGTTTGCCGACCATTGTCCGTGGATGCCTCGCTCGATGGCGACCGGGGATTCCTGGATGTATTCCGTGATTTCTGTTGACGGGGTGCCGGGGTACGCGTAGACTCCCGAGATTCCCGCGTCGATGGCGCCGCGCGCGATGGCTTCGACGCCTAATAATAATTGTTTCTGCATACGAATAGGATTATGTTACTTGGGTAGAGTGGGGGGGGGATGGCCGGGTGTCGCGGGATGATTATAGTCCCCCGAAGAGTTTCATGACGCCTATGATATAGGCCAGCACGAAGTAGTATTCCGATGGAAGGTACATGCTTTTGTTGTTTACGCGTGGCAAGGTACGAAAAAAACGGGAATTGCCGTTTCCCCCCGTCCCGCGCGTTGTTTCCTTAAGGAGAAACGCGTTGTTTCTTACAATTTAATGTTAAAGTAAAGCGGCGCGCGCGAGGCGAGGATTGATAAAGATTACATTCGCGGCAGACGTTCAAGAATCGTCCGGCAAATCATTAATTAATATTCCTACTATGAGAAGAAAGTTATTCACGTGCATCATGGCGCTATTCCTGGGAGTGCTTCCCGGTTTCGCCCAAATCATTAACCCGACGCGCTGGAGCTCTTCCATCGAGAAGAGAGGCGATGACCTCTACGCGTTGACCCTGAAGGCGACTATACAGCCGGGATGGGTGATCTATTCCATGTTCACGCCGGAAGGGGGGCCGCTAAAGGCCGAGCTTACAATCGCGGAGGCTGCCACGGGACAAGTGGAGCTGCCGGGCGCGCCGGTGGAGAAAGAGCCGGGGAGGAAGTTTGACGATATTTTCAAGGTAGAGGTGCTGTATTTCGCTGGCGAGTACGAGGTGACGCGGGAGGTGAGGGTGATCGACCCGGGGCTGTCCGCGATCCACGCGGCGATCTCTTTCCAGGCCTGCGAGGAGCAATGCGTGAACCTGACCGAGGAGTTCGAGTTCAAGATCACCCCGGCAGGGAATGACGGCAAGACGATGACGGGCGGCGAGACGACGACGGGCGGCGGTGACGATAACCTGTGGCTTTTCTTCTGGCTCGCGTTCGGTTCGGGATTGCTGGCGGTAATCATGCCCTGCGTCTTCCCGATGATCCCGATGACGGTCTCCTTCTTCATGCACGGGGACGCGAGCCGTGCCAGGGCGCGGTCGAAGGCCTTGTTCTTCTCCTTGTCGATCGTGGCAATATACACGGCGCTCGGGCTGCTGGTATCGTTCCTGCTGGGCCCTGGCTTCATTAACTGGCTGAGCACGCACTGGTTTCCGAACATCTTTTTCTTCGCGATCTTCATCCTGTTTGCCGTGTCATTCTTCGGCGCGTTCGAGATCGTGCTGCCGGCGTGGCTGGTAAACAAGTCGGACAGGCAAGCGGACAGGGGCGGGTACGCCGGGGCTTTCTTCATGGCCTTCACGCTCGTGTTAGTCTCCTTCTCGTGCACGGCGCCCATTGTCGGCACGGTGCTCGTCGAGGCGGCCCGCGGGTCGGTGCTTCGTCCCGTGATCGGGATGCTGGGCTTCTCTCTCGCGGTGGCCTTACCGTTTGGCTTCTTCGCCTTCTTCCCGTCGCGTCTTGGCGCGTTGCCCAAGTCGGGCGGCTGGTTAAACACCGTGAAGGTCGTGCTCGGGTTCATCGAGGTAGCCCTCGGCTTCAAGTTCTTGATGGTGGCCGACCAGACATACCACTGGGGGCTGCTCGACAGGGAGATTTATATCGCCATCTGGATCGCCCTCTTCCTCCTCATGGGAATATACCTGATGGGCAAGATGAAGTTCAGGCACGACAGCGACCTGCCCTACATCGGCGTCGGCCGCCTGACGATGATCATCATCACTTTCACGTTCGTGATATACCTGATCCCGGGAATGTTCGGCGCGCCGTTGAAAGCGCTCGCCGGGTACTTGCCCCCGCAGGAATCAATAGACTTCGACATTAACCGGATCGTGCGCGAGAACGTGAAGACCTTCTCCGGCACGGCGACAACTACCCCGGCGCCAGTAAAAAACGCGACGGGAAAGGTGAAGTACGCCGATTTCCTGCACCTGCCGCACGGCCTGGATGGTTATTTCGACTATGACCAGGCACTGGCAGTCGCCCGCGCGGAAAATAAACCCTTGTTCATTGACTTCACCGGGCACGGCTGCGCGAATTGCCGGGAGATGGAGAACGTGGTATGGGCCGACCCGCGGGTATTGAAGGTATTGCGAGAGGATTTTATCGTGCTGGCGCTGTACGTCGACGATAAAACAAAGCTGCCCGAGGAGGAGCATTACGTCTCGGAGTACGACGGAAAGAAGAAAAATACCCTCGGGAAGAAGAATACCGACTTCCAGGTGAAGAAGTTTAACTCGAACGCGCAACCGAATTATATCCTCCTGGATAGCCGGCACGGGGACGACGTGGATCTCGCGCCGCACCTGCTGGCGCCGCCGCGCGGGCATAACCTGGATCGCGACGCCTTCCTCGAATTCCTGCAAGGAGCGGTGAAGGAGTATAAACGCCGCGAGTAATTTCCCCCTGGCTATAACGCCGCGAGGCCCCGGACATCATGCCCGGGGCCTCGTCTTTTCGCGCGATACAATCCAGGAGTGGGCCGGCAGCAGTGGACGACAGCGGGACGAACATGTTTCCCCAAAACGCGGGAAAGTAAACAAGCGGGTGAAAGAAAAACGCGTGTAAATAAACGCGGTAAACTGGTTTGATTACTCTTCTAACAATTATATTCGCGATACGAAACATAAACTATCTGTCGATAACGGTAAAATCATGAAAAGCACAAACACCACGAACAATTCAAGGGACGCGAGACGCTCGCGGCGAGTAGACCCTTCCCCCTCCACCGGGAGGGAACGCCGCGCGCCCCGTCACCGTTCAGGAAAACGGTCCCGGTTTTTTATTACCCGTCGCGGCGCGGTCGCGTTGCTGGCCGCGGCGCTATCATTCTCGTCCTGCAGCCGGGAATTTGCCCGCGAGAAAGCAGGGGATGACGGGATGATGTTCGTCACACTCTCGTTCACCATGCCCTCGCCACCGGCCACCCGCGCGTTGACCGACGCGATCGAGGGGCAAGTCAACCGCGTTGACGTGTTACTCTTTAAAGGCGGCGACCTCTACTACCGGGCTGGCGTGAGTAACGCGAGTATTACTCCCGACGCGACCACTCCCGACACGAAGAAAAGCTTTACCGTCCGCCTGCCTGCCGGCGACAACTACGAGGCCGTGTTGCTTGCCAACGCGGAAAACGCCTTGAGTGGTATCGCGCCCTCCGTGATCCTCGCGCCGGGAGATAGCCGGGCGGCTATCCTCGACGCGCTCGTGCAGGAATTAACCGTGACGACGAACAAGTGGACGGACGACTTCCCGCTCATCCCCGCGTGGGGCTACGTCACTGACCTCGACGTCAGCGCGGGCGTCACCGTCCCGGTTATCTCGTTGACCCGGGCCATCGCGCGCGTCGACGTCTCCGTGATCGACGACGCCGCCGTCCGCGACAGGTTCGAGCTGACCAGGGTATACCTTTATAATTATAGTCGCGCCGGTACTCTCGCGCCGGCAACTGCCGTCTCCCCGAACGCGATCGACGGGTACGACAAGACCCAGTGGGACGGCGACAAGGCCATCGCTCCCCATCTCCCCTCGATCATCCCGCCGCTCAAGGTACAGGGGCCGCTGGAATACATCGTCGATGACGGGCAAAAGCACGCCTTCAAGCAAGAGATTTACACCTTCGAGGCCGCCGCCGCGATCCTTCCGCCCGCCGCTGGCTGGGAAGAGAACACTTGCCTCGTCATCGGCGGGAAGTACAATGGCGGGCAGGAAAGTTACTACCGCGTGGACTTCGCTTCCGGCACTGGCCCCTACGCGCCCCTCGCGCTGCTCCGCGGCCACCTTTATGACGTCGTTATCCAGGACGTGAACGATCACGGGTGGTCATCGCCGGGGCTCGCCCACGCGAATCTCCCGTCGAACATCATCGTCAAGATCAACGCGTGGAGAGAGGAATTCACCAACGTCGTCTACAACGGACAGAACTATCTCTCCGTCGACAAGGACCGGGTGACCCTCTACAAGGACGGGAACGAGACAAGTATCACGGTCGTCACCGACCACGGCGGCTGGGAGATCGATATCCCGGCCGGGAACGAGTGGATCACCGTCAATCCCACCGCGTGTACCACCGACGAGACCCCGCGTACCATCACGATCGGCGCGACTGCCTGGCAGGAACCCGGCGACACCCCTTCGCGCGCCGGCCACTTCTACATTGTCGCCGGGAACCTCGAGAAAATGATCACCGTCGAGCAAATCAACGCGGACGAGTTGGCCTTCCTCTCCATCACCGACTTCGAAACCGGCGAGCCGCTCAACGAGCTCCTCTTCGCGGCCGGCAACGCGCTCGCCTCTCCCGCCGCGCGGAAATTCCGCGTGCAATGGCAGCCGGCCTCGCTACCCGTCAACGTCGCGCGGGTGGACTTCAGCGGGGCGCTACCCTTCGCGCACGAGACCGCTTCCGGGCAGGACGATCTCTCCGCGTCCTCCTACGCGGGCGGGGACGTCGTCTTCACTGTCCAGCCCCCCGTCTCTTTCGTCCCCTCCGCCCGGTTCACGCGCCTTGATTTCTCCGTGAACTCCGGCGCGAATCGCGTGGAGCTACCCCTCTACCTGTGGCAGGACGCGGCCACTTACGCGTTTTCAGATGACGGGAAGACGTTGACGCTCTTCGCCAACTTCGACCGGGGGACGACGCTCGAGACCCTGGAGGACGCGACCACGATCCCGGAACTCGCCGACAATAGCAAGGCCGCCGCCGTGACGACGCTCGTGATCGAGGGAGACGCGCCTGCCCTCGCGGACAACCAGGTAAGGGGGATAAAAAATAGAATAACGCTGCTCACTGGTTTGGCCAACGTCTCGTTGCCGGACTTCACGGGGATGATCCCGACAGGCGCGTTCAGCGGGGTTTCCGCCACTGAACCGAACGCGTGGCTACAAGGCTTCACGGCGCCCCTGGCGAGTGGCGTCGGGGAGAGCGCGTTCTCTTACTGCGAGAGCCTGGCCAGGATAAATGTATCGTCCGCGACAAGCATCGGCCACGGGGCCTTCTGGGGATGTAACGGGTTGACTACAGTTAATGTATCGGCCGCGATAAGCCTCGGCAACGCGGCCTTCCAGGAATGCGCGAACTTGACGGCCGTCGATTTATCGTCCGCGGAAATTATCGGGGAGTACGCGTTCTTCTATTGCAAGAAACTGGCTACCGCTATCTTGAGGTCGCCCGTGAAAACGTTTAAAGAGGGGGCGTTCTTCGAATGCCATGTATTGGACGTCGAGGTGATTGTCGCGGAATCTATCGGGAAGCACGCGTTCTATGGTGCCCCCAAAGTGCGTAAAGTCACGGGATTGTCATCATTCACGGGAATTATCGGGGA
>JAITJA010000103.1 GCA_031279175.1 Odoribacteraceae bacterium | reverse complement strand
CGGCAAGGCAGATTCCCGGGGCGGCAAGGCAGATTCCCGGGGCGGCAAGGCAGATTCCCGGGGCGGGACGACAGATTCCCGGGGCGGCAAGGCAGATTCCCGGGGCGGGACGACAGATTCCCGGGGCGGGACGACAGATTCCCGGGGCGGCAAGGCAGATTCCCGGGGCGGGACGACAGATTCCCGGGGCGGCAAGGCAGATTCCCGGGGCGGGACGACAGATTCCCCTTTCATTTCTTCCGGAAACTTCGTACTATTGCCGTCATTTATAAAAGCGGGTATGAAATCAATTACACTATTCTTGACAGGGAGTCTCCTCTGGGGCTGTTCTATCGACGGGCTGGACCCGGGGACAGGAAACGCGGGAGACAAAGCACCGGAAACACAAGAAGGACGGTTCAACGCCTTCCTGAAACAAGAGATGACCGGCATCTATTTCTGGGCAGACCAAACAAGGCAAAAAGCAGGGAGCGTCGCGCTGGACACGAACAGCCAGGGTTACTTCGACGCGCTAAAATACGCCGGCGACGCGTGGTCAAGGCTCGATGGAGGAGCCTTCGAGGACGAGCTCGCCGGGGTAGACGACGGGAGTGACTCCGGCTTCGGCTGGATCGCGACCATCTGGACGCTGGGCGCGTCCTCGACAATCGAGGCCAAGATAAACCACGTCTACCCCGGGTCGCCCGCCGACGAGGCCGGCCTGCAACGGGGGGACATGATCACGCGCGTCGACGGGAGCGCCCTCTCCGACGCGAATCTCTCCAAGCTCTTCAACACGCGGACGGCAATCACCGTGCAAACGCGGAAGAAAAACAAAACGGAAAGCACCCTGACACTCACCCCGAGGGAGTTCGACGTGACCCCGATCGCTAACGAGACGATCATCGAGAGCGGCGGGAAAAAGATCGGGTACATGTTCTACACCTCGTTCGTGTACAAGAATAGCCAGTCGCTCGACGACCTCTCCGCGGCCTTTACCCGTTTCAAGCAGGCAGGCGTGGAGGAGTTTATCCTCGACCTGAGGTATAACGGGGGCGGGTACCTCTCCGCGGCCATTCGCCTCTCCTCGCTGCTGGCGCCGGGAAAGAACGTGGAACAGCAGGACGTCCTCATCTACAAGACATGGAACGAGGAGTACCAGCAGCAATTCGCGGGAAACGCGGTCGAACGGTTCGATAACCAGCTGCCCGCGTCGGCGCGACTGGAACTGCCCCGCCTGTGGGTGCTGACCTCGAGCAATACCGCGTCGGCGTCGGAAATCGTGATCTCGGGCCTCGCACCCTACATGGATGTCATTACCATCGGCGACAAGACAACCGGGAAGAATGCCGGGGGAAGTATCTTCGTCTTCCCCGACGACAAGAGCAAGGGCGTCTACCTGATTACCATGGAATATACCAACAGCAACGGGAAAAGCGTGGCCGGCGGGATACCACGAACGTACGGTTATAACGCGGCAACGTATTACGCGGACACGACCGCGCTGGGCGACCCGCGAGACGCGTTTATCGCGATCGCCCTGGAAAAGATCGCCGGGACCAGGAGTGGCTCCGGGCAAACCAGCGAGGACGCGACGATACGCGCCGAGGGAGGAAGAGCCGGGAGGCTTATCATGAACGACAGGCCGTGAACCTCCATGACAAGGGAAAAATGGCGCGGACACCTCGCGATTTTTATCACGAATATCCTCTTCGGGCTGAATATATCGATCTCCAAGACCCTCCTCTCCGGGTGGATCTCCCCCGTCGGGCTGACCCTCGCGCGGATCGCCTTCGGGGCGGCAGCCTTCTGGACGCTCTCCCTCTTCCTGAAACGAGAACGCGTTAACGGGCGCGACTTGCTGCTGTTGCTGGCCTGCGCGCTGCTGGGGATATCCGTGAACCAGACCCTCTTTATCTTCGGCCTCGAGCGCACCTCCCCGATCGACGCCGGGCTGATCGCTACCCTCAACCCGATGCTCGTCATGCTCATCGCCGCCGCGGTGCTCAAGGAGCCAATCACGTGGAAAAAGGCCGGGGGCGTGCTCGTCGGGGCGTGCGGCGCGCTGCTCATCATCTGGCAGTCGGCCTCCACCGGCGGCGGGGACAAGGAAGGATCGCTCACCGGCAACCTTTTCTGCCTCATCAGCGTCGTCTCCTACTGCGTTTACCTGGTCATCTCCCGGCCGATCTCCTGCCGCCTCGGCCCGGTCACGCTCATGAAATGGATGTTCCTCTTCGCCACCGTCATGCTCCTGCCCTTCGGCGCGCGCGACCTCGTTAACGCGCCAGTCTTCGCTCCCGGCGACGGCGCGCGCGAGGCGCTCCTCTCGTTGATCTACGTGCTGGTCGGCGCCACGTTCCTCGCCTACCTCTTCATCCCGATGGCCCTGAAACGCATCCGCCCCACCACCATCAGCATGTATAATTACCTCCAACCCATCGTCGCCGGTATCGCCGCCATCATCGTCGGGCAAAGCATCCTCACGTGGGACAAGCCGGTGGCGACGCTCCTGATCTTTACCGGCGTTTATCTCGTCACGCGGAGCAAATCGCGGGCAGACGTCGAACGCGAGATGAAAAAAGAAAACGACGAGCCCCGCGCGTCGCTAAATTGACAAGGAACGAAGCGCCGCGGATTCTCTTTCACCGCGTGATCCCGGGGAGTGTTCCGATAAAAGCACTACCTTCGCGCAAGAAGATAAAAGTGGGCGACCGCCGTGATAATGAAAAATGACACCTTATTCAAGCAGATTTTTGATAAACACTACGAGGGCTTATGCCTGTACGCGGCAAGGTTCACTCGCGACATGGACGACGCCGAGGATATGGTACAGGACGCTTTCGTGAAATGGTGGGAGATCATCGAGAAAAAACCCTCTGCCTCTACCCGCGCGTATCTCTACCAGATGGTGCGAAACGCGTGTATCGACCGGGTCCGGCAACGAAAAAACGATACCATCAATATTAATTCCCTGGCCGACGACGCCGAATCGCTCTTCCAACCGGAGGCGGAAAACGAGTCGCGGATGGATATCCTGCTCGAGGCCATCAACGCCTTGCCGGAAAAAGCGCACCAGGTCTTTGTCGCTATCTGCGTCAACGAAAGAAAATACAAGGAGGTCGCGCGGGAGATGAATGTCTCCGTGAATACCATCAAAACACAGTTCTCGAGAAGCCTGAAATTCCTGCGCGAACGCTTGAACGAGCAACGACGCGACGGGTAACCCCCCCGGGAGAAACAGGACGGCGGCTAATCGACGGGCAACGCGTCGTCCTCTCCCGCGACGTCGTCCCCCACACCGTCCCCCGCATCGTCCCCCACACCGTCCCCCGCGGCCTCGCCGAGCAACGAGATCGCCCGTTCCCGCGGCAATTCCTGCACCGACTTCAGCTTGCGTTCGATCACCCTTGACCGCGTGCCGGCGTCACCGATCACGTTCGCGGCCTCTTGCAGCTTCTTCCTTGTCTTCCCGAGCACGTCGCCGAACTTGCCGAACTCGCTTTTCACCGCACCAAGGATCTCCCATACCTCGCTCGAGCGCTTCTCGATGGCCAGCGTGCGGAAACCCATTTGCAGGCTACTCAGGAACGCCACGAGATTCGTCGGACCGACGACCGTCACGCGGAACTCCCGCTGCAATAACTCGAAAAATCCCGGGCGACGCAAGATCTCCGCGTATAGCCCCTCGGTCGGGACGAACAATATCGCGAAATCCGTCGTCCTGGGAGGACGGATGTACTTGTCGCGAATCTCCCGCGCGCAACCCCTCACCGAGCTCTCCAGTTGTTTCGCGAGCCCCTCCACCAGCCCCGCGCTGTTCTCGTACGCGTCCACCAGCCGCTGGTACACCTCCAGCGGGAACTTCGAGTCCACCGGCAGCAGCACCGGCTCGTCGTTATCGTTCCGGCCCGGCAGCTTGATGGAATACTCCACCACCTTGCGGTCGTCGCCCGGGTGATCATTCTTGATATACTGCTCCGGCGATAACACCTGCTCCAGGATCGCGCCGAGCTGCACCTCCCCGAACGTCCCGCGCGTCTTCACGTTCGTCAGCACCTTCTTGAGATCGCCCACCCCCGTGGCCAGCGCCTGCATCTCCCCCAGGCCCTTGTGCACGGACTCCAGACGCTCGTTGATCAGCCGGAACGATTCGTTGAAACGCTTTTCCACGCTCTCCTGCAACTTCTCGTCGACGGTCGCGCGCATCGCCTCCAGCTTCTTGTTATTATCTTCCTGCAGGCTGGTCAGGCGTTTCTCGACGGTCTCCCGGATCTCGTTCAGGAGCATCCTGACGTCCCGCGTGAATTTCTCCTCGAACGCGTTGAGGGATTGCCCTTGTTCCACCCTGTTTGCCCGGGCCGACTTCTCGAGTTGCTCTTGCAGGTTTCTTGTTCTCTCGTCGAACGTCTTGACGAGGCTCTCCAGCTGCCGGGAGAAGGTGTCGAACTGGTTCTTCTGCGCGAGGGAGAGGTCGGTCACGTTCCCCGTCAAGGTCTCCCCCAGTAGCTTGAACGAGCGGCCAAGTTCCTCGCGGTTTTCCTTGAAATCTCTCCGGCTCTCCTCCCGGTTTCTACCGAATTCCTCGCGCACGAGGGAGTCCACGCGGGAAAGATCGCCTTCTATCTTGGCGAGCGAGCGGGCGATCTCTTTCTCGCTGCCGGATAATCCCCGAACGGGGGCAATGACGAGGATTACCGCGACGAGCAGTAAGCCAACGAGGATAAGAATGGTTGTTATCATGGCGTGTTTATTTTTCGTTTCCCTGTCAAGTGTCCGCGAATGTAGAAAGAATTAGGCGACGACGCGGGAGGACGAACAGGGAAAACAGGAGGAACGCGAAAAAAATGAAGGAGCCTTGACCGCGACGGTAATCACGGGAACAAACACGTTGTTTGACCCGTCAAACACCGTGTTTGACCCGTCAAACAGCTTGTTTGACTACCCAAACAACGTGTTTGACCACCCAAACAACGTGTTTGACTACCCAAACAACGTGTTTGACTACCCAAACAACGTGTTTGACAACACAAACAGCGTGTATGAGTACACATACAACTAGTTGACCACGACTAACTCCTTGTTTGACGAGTCAA
>JAITJA010000069.1 GCA_031279175.1 Odoribacteraceae bacterium | reverse complement strand
GGATTTTCTTCACGAGTCTTGTTTTGCTTCAAGTAAGTTGTTTTCAACGGATACTTGTACAAGAGGACGAGGATGCCAGCACTTGCTTTGTGGGCAATCATTATCTCGCGTATAACGAGGAGATAAGGGCGAATAACTTCATCGGCGAGGAACAGGATGGTCTACTACAACGACTGAACGACATTGTCCCGGTGGAACATGCTTTTCGCGAGAGGATGTTTTCCGGACAGGAGAAGCACTCGCCCGCGTCTCGCGTGAAACTTCCGGGGCAACGCGGGGTAATGGAGAGTAATATCATGATGTGGTTGGGCGTGTTGGTTATTATCATCTTGTTAGCGTGTGTTGTTTTCTGTGTCGCGATGATCATCCGCCAGAGAAAACTGTCAACAATCAAGAATGACTTCATCAATAACATGACACACGAGTTTAAAACTTCCCTGGCGACCATCTCGCTTGCCTCGCAGATGTTGAAAGACGGGACGGTGACTCACACGTCGGAAACAACCGAACGAATAGCTTCCATCATCTTGGACGAGAGCAAGCGCTTGACTTGCCAGATAGAGCGAGTGTTGCAGACGGCGCTTTTCACGGAGAGCCGCGCCCAGCTTAAGTTGAAAAAAATCAATATAAACGAGATGATCAAGGAGCTTCTCCCGCGACTCTCCCTGCGGGTGGAAGGAAGCGGGGGCAAGCTGTCCGCCCATTTCAATGCGGAACAAGACGAGGTCATGGCAGACGAGGTACATGTCACCAACGTGCTCTCTAACCTGGTGGACAACGCGATCAAGTACACGGCGCGCGTCCCGGAGATCGTGATCTGCACGAGCAGCAATGACCGGGAGATCACCATCAGCGTGAAGGATAACGGCATCGGGATTGCCAAGAGAGACAAGAAACTCATCTTCGAGCGCTTCTACCGGGTGACGGGCAACCTGCATGACGCGAAGGGTTTCGGTCTTGGATTGTCATACGTGAAGAAAATCATAGAAGCACACGGGGGGCGCGTGGAGGTAGAGAGTTCGCCGGGTAACGGGAGTCGTTTTGATGTGATACTATTATTGAATAAGAGAGAATGAAAAGTCAACAGAACCTTATTTTTTTAAAAACGTATATAGCAGAAGAAGAATTATTTTAAAAGAAAGTTATGGATCAGAAGATTAAAATTTTATTGGCAGAAGACGATACCAATTTGGGAATGCTTCTCAAAGAGTATTTGAGGGCAAAGGACTATGACACGGTTTTGTGCGAGGATGGAAACACCGCGTACGAGACGTTCGTGGCCAACCCGTTTGATATCTGTGTCCTCGATGTTATAATGCCCAAGAAGGATGGGTTCACGCTGGCGAAGGAGATCAAACAAATAAACAGCGAGATCCCGATTCTCTTCCTGACGGCAAAGAACGCGAAAGAGGAAGTGTTAGAAGGCTTCAAGTTGGGCGCGGACGACTACATGTGCAAGCCCTTCAGCATGGAAGAACTGTTGTTCCGGATAGAAGCCATACTGAGAAGATGCGTGGGGTTAAAGTTAGAGAACGAACAAGAGGTGTTCAAAATCGGCAAGCTGACGTTCAACTCCAAGAAACAAACGCTGCAAGATGGCGAAGAAGAACACAGACTCACCACCAAGGAGTCGGAATTACTTCGCCTGTTGTGCCTGAACGTGAACAAAGTGCTGGAGAGAAACCACGCGCTGAAATACATCTGGGCCGACGACAATTACTTCAACGCGAGAAGCATGGACGTGTACATCACGAAGCTGCGCAAACACTTGAAAAAAGACACCTCCGTGGAGATCATCAACGTGCACGGGAAGGGCTACAAGTTAATTTTATAGTGACGCGCGTCTGAGAAACGCCGGCCATCGTGCCGGCGTTTTCTAGTAACCCGAATTTTGAACAAGGACAGGCAGGCAGCCGCGACATGCCTAATTCCCGTGAAAAGAATCGACAACGCTTTCGATACAATTGACGAGGCGGCCGTTTGCCTTCTTGTCCGGGCCTTGATGAATATAAACTTTACCTGATATAGATGAAAATAGCGATAGCTTGCGATCATGCCGGTTTCGGGCACAAGGAACGATTAGTACGCTTCCTCCGGGAAGAGGGACACGAGGTGAAAGACTACGGCGCGTCCTCCGTCGAGAGCGTGGATTACCCGGACATGGCGCATCCCCTGGCCCGCGCCATCGAGGCGGGAGAGCACGAACGAGGCATCACCCTCTGCGGGAGCGGCAACGGAATAGCGATGGCCGCGAACAAACATGCCGGCATCCGGTGTGCCCTGTGCTGGAACGAGGCGATCGCCATGCTGGCGCGTCAACACAATGACGCCAACGTTTGCAGCCTTCCCGCGCGTTTCGTCACCCACGAGGAGGCGGAAAAAATCGTGCGTGTATTCCTCTCCACGGGATTCGAGGGGGGGCGTCACCAGCAGCGGGTAGACAAAATCCCGCTAACAACAAAACCGTTTTAAAACCAACGATTGATCTCGTCGACGTGCAAGGTATGGACGACCGTTCGTCCATCAGCGGTATAGCCCGGTGACTGGCAGGCGAAGAGATCCCTAAACAGCGCGTTCATCTCCTCCTTATCCAGCGGGGAGCCGTAAGAGAGCGAGGCGGCTTTTGCCATCGAGAGCGCGAGATTCCTCTTCATCTTCTCCTTGACGGGATGTTCTGTATTTTTATAATGCTCGATCAAATCGACCAGCACCATCTGTCCCCGCGCGTACGACAGGTCGGGTGGTGTAGTATGCAAGACAAACGCCTTATCCTCATTCTCCACCAGTTCGAACCCCAGGAAGGCAAGCTCCTCCTGTAGCTCCTTCACCAGCAGGTAATCCCCGGCCGCGAACTCGATTGTCTCCGGGAAGAGACTCTTTTGTCCTTGCACCTGACGATGTTCGAGCGACTCGTGATACCGTTCAAAGAGCACGCGCTCGTGAGCTCGTTTCTGGTCGATAAAGATCATGCTCTGGTGCGCGGCCGCGACGATATACCGCCCGTTCAGCTGGACGAAAGTCCCTTCCTCCTTGCGCATCTCTCGTGTCTCCTCCATCCCTGTCATTTTCGTTTGCACCTCCTGCTTCTCCTCCTCCAGTCCCTGGAACAACTTCTCCCAGTTCGCCGGCGCCTTCTCGCGTCCGCGCGGCTGGTTCTCGAAATCCGGGTCGACCCGCGAGAGAGAAGAGTGATAATGAAACGGGTTATATCCCGGGTTATACTCCACGCGAGGAATCTTGGGCGCGCCGGCATCCTTCTCCGTTGCCGGGAAATCCACTTTCCCTTCCGTGTCGAAATCGATTGCCGGCGTGATATTAAACTTCCCCAGTGCCTCCCGGATACTTGCCAGGAGGATCTGGAAGATAGCCGTTTCATCCTGGAACTTGATCTCCGTTTTGGTCGGGTGGATATTCACGTCGATTGTTGACGGGTCGACGGTAAGGTAGAGGAAATACGAGGGAATCGACTCGTGTCCGATCAGCCCGGCATAAGCCTCCTGCACGGCCTTGTGAAAAAAGCCATGCTTCATGAAGCGATTATTCACGAAGAAAAACTGCTCGCCGTAGCTCTTCTTGGCGTGCCGCGGGACACAGGTAAACCCATCGACGGAGACGATACCCGTCTCGCAATGGATGGGGATGAGCCGCGAATCGAGCGACTTGCCGAACACGTTCACCACGCGTTGTCGCGTCCCGGACGCGGGGAGCCGATACAGCTCCGCGTCGTTATTGACAAGCGTGAACGCGATTCGCGGCGACGTGAGGGCCACCCTTAAGAACTCGGTAACGATATTCCTCAGCTCCGCCCCGTCCGACTTCAAGAACTTCCGGCGTGCCGGGACGGTATAAAAAAGATTCTTCACCAGCAAGTTTGTCCCGTCGTCACACCGCGTGCTCTCCTGTCGTTTCAGCTCCGAATCGGCGATCAAGAGATACGTCCCCAGCTCGTCCCCGGCCCTTTTAGTCTTCAGTTCCACCTCTGCCACCGACGCGATCGAGGCCAGGGCCTCGCCCCGGAACCCCATCGTGTGGATATGGAAGAGATCTCGCGCCGTCGCGATCTTCGAGGTCGCGTGTCGTTCGAAAGCCATGCGCGCGTCTCGTGGTGACATACCTTTCCCGTCGTCGATGACCTGCACCCGCGATTTCCCCGCGTTCTTCAGGATAATTTGGATCTTCGTTGCCCCGGCGTCGATGGAATTTTCCATTAACTCCTTCACGACGGAAGCCGGT
>JAITJA010000043.1 GCA_031279175.1 Odoribacteraceae bacterium | reverse complement strand
CCGCCAGCGAACGGTCTGGAGGGGGGATAAAAAGAGGCGGCGGGGGGGAATCCTGGTCATGTAACGTGGCGATTGCCTTAACGCGCGGGGCATGTATCGTCTCGCGAGACCAATGGCGCCGGGAATGGACCGCGCGAGGGGCGTTCAAGTTCCTTGACAAGGGATGCCGACGGTCGCGGGGCGGGGAAAACGGGGGACGTTTCGCGTGAAGAGCCCGTTCGGGATACACAAATTTAAGTATTGAACGTGAAAAAACATTATCGTGAAATTTTCCGGAGTTCCGGAAACCATGAATCCACCGTGGAACGCGTTTCCGGAACTCCGGAAACCATGAATCCACCGTGGAACGCGTTTCCGGAGTTCCGGAAAACATGAATCCACTTGGAAACATCATTTCCGGAACTCCGGAAACCATGAATCCGCCGTGAAACGCGTTTCCGGAACTCCGGAAACCATGAATCCACTTGGGAACATGTTTTCCGGAACCCCGGAAACCATGAAACCATCGTTTATCGCGTGATGATGATCACCTGGATGGTGGGAGTGTTGAAGAGATCTCGTTCCAGTTGGGAGGCGGGTCGGATTTGGAGGATATCAGATGGATTAATGTTGAAAGTCTTGGTGGGGATGTTATTGATCAGGAGTACGGGAGGAGGAAGCATCTCCAGGTGGAACGCGTAATCCTGATTCTCGTGTCGGAAGCGCAATAGACCGTTAGAGAGAGCGACAAACTGTCCAGCCGCGCGGGTGGTATTAATCACGACGAACGCCTTCCTGTGATCATTCGGAGACTCGATCATATCGACGGTAGCGATATCCTCTGGTAGTGCCGGGAGCGAATCCGCGGTAAACGCCTGTCCATCGATCAGGTAAAAAATCTCCGCGTTACTCGCGTTCACCTTGATACGCGTCTTGCCATTCGAGCGCGTCACCTCGATGCCCCGCGCGGTAGACAAGCCGTTAGGGGTATTTTCATTCCTCATCTCCTCGAACAACCGCTCCATGCTCTCCATCATCGACCCGGCGTTATCGAACCAATCGAGGTTGTCGAAACCGCTGAACGGGTCGAGATCGTCAAACAACCCGCCCGGGAAAAGCGTGTCCGGGAACACGCGTTGCCGGTTGCCGCGCGAGAAAAAGCCGGGATCGAAAGGCGAACCGGGGAGAAACAACTCCTCGTCCGGCGAGACCAGGTAGGCCAGCCGTTCCAGCCCCCGCACTTGCAAGACTGCCGGCAGCGCGCGCGCCTTGTCCAACGCTATAATGCCCCTCAACTCGATGACGACCAGCTCCCGTTCATTCTCGCTCCACAACGCGAGCGCGGTGATCTCCTCCCCCTGTCGACTGACGTGTACCCGCTCCTCGTTCCCGCGCGCCCGTTGACTACTCACCAGCGCGAAGCGCGATTCATTCTCGAGAACGGGATTGACGCGGCGCGCGATCTCCTCCTTCAGTGCCGGCGCGGCCCGTTGCTTGTCGACGCGCAAGACGTTCACTTCCTTCAATTGCTTCAGTACCTCCCCGGGTAATTTCCCGAGGTTATCCTTCTGGTAGAGGCTGAACAGCGACGGGGTCAGCAACGTCACCGTGACGCCTTCCCTGTCGCGGAAAGATTTCATCTCGTTGCCCAACTGGGCCAACGCGGGCGACGCGTGTAGCAGGCCCGCGAGTAAAAACGCGAACAAGTATCTCATGGTCTCATCAATTTAAATTCATTTACTTTCACGGCGGGTAAAGGTAACAAGGAAAGGCGAGAGTTACAAGGCCGGCGGTCACTCGACAGTCACCGACTTGGCCAGGTTACGCGGCTGGTCGACGTCGCACCCCCGCGCCACGGCCACGTGATAAGCAAGCAACTGGAGGGGAATAACGGTTAGCAATGGGGAGAACGCCTCGTCGCACGGCGGGATCTCGATGACCTCGTCGGCCAGCTCGCGGATGGCCGCGTTTCCCCGCGTGGCGATGGCGATGACCTTCCCCCGGCGCGCCTTTACTTCCTGGATATTACTGATCGTCTTCTCGTAGAGCTTGTCGTTCGGGGCCAGCACGACGACGGGCATCTCCTCGTCGATCAGCGCTATCGGGCCGTGTTTCATCTCGGCGGCGGGATATCCCCCGGCATGTATGTACGAGATCTCTTTTAGCTTCAACGCTCCCTCCAGGGCAACCGGGAACAGGATACCGCGCCCGAGGAAAAGCGCGTTCGTCGCGTCCTTGTATCGATTGGCGATCTCCTTGATCTGGCCTTCCGTCGCGAGTACCCCGTCGATCATCCCCGGCACGCGCGTCAGCCCGGCAACCAATGCATGATACGCTTCCGGGGACAATACTTGCCGCTTGTTGCCCAGCAGGAAGGCCATCATCGCGAGGACGGTGATCTGTGACGTGAAGGCCTTGGTGCTGGCAACGCCGATCTCTATGCCGGCGCGGGTGTATACTCCCGCGTCGGTCTCGCGCGAGATGGATGAACCTGCAACGTTGCATATCCCGAGGATCGTGGCCCCGGAGGCCCTCGCGTGGCGCACCGCGGCGAGCGTGTCGGCAGTCTCGCCGCTTTGCGATATGGCGATCAGCAGGTCTCTCTCGTCGATGATGGGATTCCTGTACCTGAATTCCGAGGCGTACTCGACCTCGACGGGGACGCGGGCGTACTCCTCGAAGAGGTACTCGCCGACGAGCGCGGCGTGCCAGGACGTGCCGCAAGCGACAATGATGATCCGCCGCGCCTCGATCAACCGGGGCATCACGTCGAGTATACCACCGAGAAAGACCTTGTTCCCGTCCGCGGAGACGCGCCCTCGGAAGGTGTCGGCGATAGAACGCGCCTGTTCGTGGATCTCCTTGAGCATGAAATGGGGGTATCCCTCCTTGTCGATGCTGTCGATGTGCACGCGGATGGTCGTTATCTCCGGGGTCTTCGCGTCGTTGTCGTTGTAGAGGTGCTTCAGGTCGATGCCACCGGGCGTGATGACGGCCACCTCGTCGTCGTTCATGTAGATCACGCGGTCGGTGTACTCGATGATGGGCATGGCGTCGGATGCAAGGAAATATTCGCCCTCGCCCACGCCAATGACCAGTGGACTACCCTTGCGCGCGGCGATGAGCTGCCCGGGTTCTTCCTCGCAGAGGATGGCCAGACCGTACGCGCCAACGACCCGCGTCAAGGCAAGGCGGGTGGCAACCTCGGCACTGACATGCTGCTCGCGGTAGATCTCCTCGATGAGATTCGCGAGCACCTCGGTGTCCGTGTCGGTATGGAAGATATAACCCCTGTTTACCAGCTCCCGCCTGAGGTGCGCGTGATTCTCGATGACGCCGTTGTGCACGACGTGGAACGTGCCGTGCATGGAACGATGGGGGTGCGCGTTCACGTCACTCGGCTCGCCATGAGTGGCCCACCGGGTGTGCCCCATGCCGATAGAGCCGTCAATCTCCTTGTCCCGGGCGAGGAGTTGCAGCTCTTTCACCCTGCCCTTGCACTTGTACACGCGTATCTCGCCGTTGAAGAGGGCGACGCCGGCAGAGTCGTACCCGCGGTACTCGAGGCGTTGTAGGCCTTTTATCAAGATGGGGTAGGCTGTCCGCTCCCCGACGTATGCAACTATTCCGCACATGGCTTTATTTGTTTTAGTTTGTTCGCGATTGTTTGGAAGAGGTTGTTCTTCCTGTCGATGTGGTCGAGGATGTTCTTCACGGTGGGGTGGTTGTCGAACTCGCCCCGGACGTTCCCGAAGTCCGACTCCTCTTCCCCGTCGATGCCGAAGCCGACGCGGGCCTTCAACGCGAACTCCTTCCTGGCATCCTCGTGCATCATCCTGTCCAGCGCGACGACCGCGTCCCTCCACTCCCGGATGAACTCCTCCACGCGCGCGACGGTGACGGTGGCCACGTCAATGCCTACCTCGCTCTTCAGGCGGGAGACGGTCCAGTTCCACGTCCAGGCGGGGTAGTTTTCCTTCCACGCGCGGAAGGTGTCGTTGACCCGCTCGAGCGACGCGACGCGTCCCTCCTCGATCCCCTCGATGAGCCGCGTTACCTCTTCCTTCGGCGTCATCAGGCCCGCGACGTCTACCCATTCCCCCTCGCCTCCCTTGATTCCCTCGCCGGGCGCGAGCACCTGCCGCATCTCCTCCTCGCTGGTGAACGCGGCGGTGGCGAGACGGTTCACGATCCCGTTCCCGAGGAACTTGACGATGCCGAGGCGGTAGAGGTAGCGTCCCCGCTGGAGGGCGCGGTGGGTGATCTTCGCGCTGTTGAACATGTAGTACTCGGAGGTTCGTCCCGACGCCCGCTCGAGCTCGCCGAGTATAGCGCGTCCGCGGATCATCTTCTGCACGGAATAAGGACTAAGCATGTTGAAGATGATACTGTCAAGCGGTCGTTCCTCCCGTCTACGGTCGCGGAGGGGCCACTTCTGCACGTCGCGCACCGTCCCGATGCTGCGGAGGTTGACGCCCGGCGCGAGGTAACTCTCGTCTGTATTCTCGATAATGTACGAGAACGGCATGTCGGAGGTGTCGAGATTCCGGTAGTGACGGCCCATGACGAGGGAGAAAGCGCCGATCTTCGCCGGCCAGAGGATGTAGGAATCACTGGCGGTCTTGCTCCCGCGCTCGATGACGCCCTGGTGGATGGGCCCGAGCTTGTACATGTGATTACTCTGGTTCGACCCGCTCCCGGCATTGAGGAAGGCGAAATAGGCGGCGATGAGGAGGGTCGACTTGTGGTGCGAGACGGTGTACGGCCCGGCGAATATCGAGCAGGCCTCCCCGTGGAAGCCCTGGCAGTTGGCAGCGAAGATGGAATGCTCGGCGGAATATTGCTTGCCGAGGATCGTCCCCTGGCCGACGAAGCAGTGCGCGATGACCGACGAGTCGCTGACGGAACTACCACTGGTGGTGATGAAGTGCCGCGCGATAACGCCCGGTCCCACGTACGCGGGATCGCCCGGCGAGCTGTTGATCGTGCCTTCCTCGAGACGACAAGCACCCTCGACCACCGCGCCCGGCCCGACATTGACATTTAATATCACGCGGCACCCCGACAGGCGCGCTCCCTCCCCGATGACTCCCCTGGAGGACGCGACGCGGGCGGTGTAATCGTCGATCAACCGCTGCATGTTGGCGATCAGGGCGGGTCGGTGACGGTAGAAGGTGATCAGGTAGGCCGCGTGTGCCGACAGTTCGTTGAAGATGGGCACCGCCCGCGCGCCATCCTCGGTGAGCACGGAGACGCGCGTGCCGTTGCCAAATCGCGAGACGCCATCCACGGCCAGCGTGTCGACGCACTCGATCACGGCGTCGCGCCCGACGCGGTAGTTGGCAATATAGTTCTTGACCTGGTGGATGTAGGCGTCGTCCTCGACCGTGCAGTCGTGGAGGGTGGCGCTGTATATTCCCGATGGCCGCGCGAGATTGCCGGCAAAGACTACCTGCCGCCGGAAGATCCCCAGGCGGATCTCCCCGGAAAGACGGGCGTCCCGGACGCGGTCGGCAATGAATCCCTCTTTTACCTTTACCCGCGACCAGTCGTCGCACGAGCAGCCGTTCTCTCGCAGTATCTTGATCTCCTGGTCGGAGATTTCCCTGTATTCAGTTTCCTTCTCCATGTTTTATTAAATATTCAAGTAATACCCGTGGCCTGTCCGTCCCCCTTCCCGTCCCCCCTGTCCGTTCCCCTTCCCGGTGGTCAACGTGCAAATGTAACGAGAAATATCAAAAAGCCTGTATCGCTCCCGGCATTACCCCGGCGGCATGACGCGGGCGCGGGTAATCGCGTTTGTAATTTTAGTTGTACTTTTGCCCCTGTTTTAAACGAATCAAGATGAACATCGAACCGGATTACCAGAACGTAGAGCATTTCAACGAGGAGAAGACAAGGCAATTAAGCGAACATTACCGGGAGATCATTCGCCTGCTGGGGGAAGATACCGGGCGAGAAGGATTGCGGAACACACCGTCCCGCGTGGCCAAATCCATGCAGTTCCTGACAAAAGGATACGCGCAAGACCCGGCAGAGATCCTGCGCTCGGCTCTCTTTAAAGAGGATTATCGCCAGATGGTAATCGTGAAAGATATAGAGATCTATTCCCTCTGCGAGCACCACCTGCTCCCCTTCTTCGGGCGAGCACACGTGGCGTATATCCCGAACGGGTATATCACCGGGCTGAGCAAGATCGCCCGCGTCGTGGAGGCCTTCGCCAGGCGATTGCAGTTGCAAGAACGCCTGACGCATGACATCAAGACCTGCATACACGAGACGCTGAACCCGCTGGGCGTGGCCGTCGTTATCGAGGCACAACACACGTGCATGGTGATGCGCGGGGTGCAAAAACAACACTCGGTGACGACGACCTCCGACTTCAGCGGCGCTTTCGAGAAGCTGGCCACGCGGGAGGAGTTTATCCGCCTAATCAGTAACAATTTTCATTAAACTAATATTACACGCTATGAAACGAGCATTTGTATTCCCGGGCCAGGGCGCCCAGTTCCCAGGCATGGGGAAGAATCTCCACGAGACCTCCCCCGCGGCGCGCGCGCTCTTTGAACAAGCCAACGAGATCCTCGGCTTTCGCGTCACCGACCTGATGTTTCACGGGTCGAGCGAGGAGCTGAAGCAGACGAAGGTCACGCAACCGGCCATCTTTCTTCACTCGGTCATCCTGGCCGGGTCGCTGGACGAGAAACCGGCGGCAGTGGCGGGACACTCCCTGGGCGAGTTCTCCGCGCTGGTGGCGAACGGGACACTCTCTTTTGAAGACGGTCTACGGCTGGTGAGCGCCCGCGCGCGGGCCATGCAGAAGGCGTGCGAGATGACGCCCTCCACGATGGCTGCCGTGCTGGGCCTGCCCGACGAGACGGTCGAGGAGGTGCTGGCAGGGATCGACGAGGTGGTCGTCACGGCCAATTACAATTGTCCCGGACAACTGGTGATCTCCGGTAGTATCAAGGGCGTCGGGATCGCCGCCGAGAAGCTGAAGGCCGCCGGTGCAAAGCGCGTCCTGCCGCTCAACGTGGGGGGGGCTTTCCACTCCCCGCTGATGGAGCCGGCCAGGCAGGAGCTGGCCGTGGCAATCCTGAACACGTCATTCTCTACCCCCGCCTGCCCCGTCTACCAGAACGTGAACGCGCTCCCCGTGACGGACCCGGCGCTCATCCGGCAGAACCTGGTCGACCAGCTGACCGCCCCCGTGCGCTGGACGCGTACCGTGCAAAACATGGTCGCCGACGGGGTAAACGCTTTCCTCGAGATCGGCCCCGGGAAGGTACTGCAAGGGTTGATCGCGAAGATTAGCCCGGGCGCGGAGAGCGCCGGTATCGAGTAACCGGGAACACCTCCCGCGAACCGACGGGTGTGAAAAGATGTTTTTTCTCGCGCCCGTCGGAATTTTATCTCTACCTTTCTCGCGTATTTCACTCGATTTATATGTTGGAAAAGAATAAAAAACGACGGATGCTCCAGCATCTACTCAAGATTGGCATTATTTTGATCATTAGTGCCGTGATCGTCGCGCTCCTCCCCAAGATCGCCAGCTTTGATTCCTCTTACCAGAAGGGAATGCCCTGGAACCACGAGACGCTGGTCGCCCCGTTCGATTTCCCTATCCACAAGACGCCGGAGGAGTTGCAGGCCGAGGCCGAGAAGATCGCGCGCGAACACCCCCCGATATTTTACCGCGTGGAGACGGTCATGCCGGTACAAGTAAACCGCTTCCGCGATCGCGTCAGCAACGCGCAACACGCCGCCCCCGTCGTCAACAAGTTGCAGGAGATCTACGAGAAGGGGATCCTGCTCTTGCCCGGGGAACTCCGCCAGGAGGATCTCCGCGCGATCACGGTGGCAAGGAATAATTTCGCCAGCGAAATGGACTTTAACCAGGTCTACACGTTGAAAAACGCGTATTCCGCGCTGGTCGACTTTATTAATGGCACGAGCTTGCCGGGGGAGACGAAGAAAAGCTTGATCGACCTGGACTTGAACGATTACCTGAAGCCGAATCTCGTCTACGACAAACAGAAAACGCGCCTCTCCCTGGAGAAAAGATTAAAGGAAATAAACCGTATCCACGGCATGGTGCACCGGGGAGAGACGATCATTACCAAGAACGAACGGGTCTCGCCGGAGAAATACGCGCTCCTCGAGTCGTTCAAGATCGAACAGGCAAAGACAATCGGCTCCGCGCGCTCCAGGCTGCTCATCACGATCTCCCAAACGATATTGACGTTGATCGCGCTCGCGAGTTTCTCGATCTTCCTCTATTTCTCGCGGAAGCGGCTTTTTTATAGCAACAAGGACTTCGTGTTTCTCCATTGCATGTTCCTGCTGACGGTGCTCGTGGGAATACTGGGATATTCCCTGGAGCTACATTTCTTGCTGGTACCGGTGCTTTTCTTTCCCATCATCGTCAATATCTTGTTTGGTAGCCGGGCGGCCCTGTTCCTGTTGCTGGGCGCCGTGTTGCTGCTGGCCTACCTGGCCCCGAACAGCTACATGTACGTGTTCATGCAATTATCCGGCGGGATCGTCTCCATTTACAGTCTTTCCCACTTGCAACGCCGCGGGCAACTGTTCCTCGCCGTCACCCTCGTCCTGGCCGCGTATATCCTCGTGTATAGCGCCTTCACGCTCGTCCAGCAGGACGCGTTCACGACGGAAGACTTGCTCGCGCTGGCCTCCCTGACCGGGAACGCCCTGTTGCTGTGCCTCACTTACCCGGTGCTCTACCTGTTCGAAAAGTTGTTCGGGTATACCTCGGAAATCAGCTTGATCGAGTTCTCTAATCCCAACCATCCCCTCCTGCGCCTCTTGACGAAGAAGGCCCCGGGCACTTTCCAGCACTCCCTGATGGTGGCTAACCTCGCCGAAGAGGCCGTCTATCATATCGGGGGAAGCCCCCTGTTAGCGCGTACCGGGGCCCTCTATCACGACATCGGGAAGACGCGCGACCCGATCATGTTTATTGAAAACCAGACCGGGGGGGGGAACCCGCACGCGGCTCTCGATTTCGATGAAAGCGCGCGTATCGTCATCGGGCACGTCATGCAGGGCGTCGAGCTGGCACATAAACATAACCTGCCGGATGCAATCATCAATTTTATCCGTACTCACCACGGGAAGAGTAAGGCCAAGTATTTTTATGTCTCGTACAAGAACAAGTATCCCGATCGCGACGCGGACGAGGCTGCGTTCACCTATCCCGGGCCGGACCCGGGTAGCAAGGAGTGCGCGGTAGTCATGATGGCAGACGCCGTCGAGGCCGCCTCGCGCACGTTAGAGGTCAAGAATGAAGAAAATATCAGCAAGCTGGTAAACGAGCTGATCAATACCCAGCTCAAGGAGGGAAGATTTAACAACGCGGACATCACTTTCAAGGATATCGCCACGGTCAAGCGGGTCTACACGGAGCAGCTGGTCACCATCTATCACGCCCGCGTCACCTACCCGAAGCTGGAGAAAGACGACCGGGATCCCGCGGGGGAAAACGATCCCGGCTGACGCCGCCCGCCTTATAACAAGGCGGTCTGGATCTCCCGGTAGAGCGCGTCGCTCACCGGGCACAAGGGCAAGCGTAAATAATTCTCCTCGATGATTCCCCGCGCGTGCAGGGCTGCCTTCACGCCCGCCGGGTTACCCTCCTCGAAGAGGGCCTTGTACAGGTGGCGCAGGCGAAAATGAATCTCCCTCGCCTCCTCGAACTCCCCGTCCAGCGCCTGGTGGATCATCGATACAAACTCGTCAGGCAGGGCGTTGGCCACCACGGAAATCACTCCCTCCGCGCCAATGGAAATAAAAGGAAGCGCCACCGCGTCATCACCCGAGAGCAACAAGAAATTGTCCGGTTTCCCGGCGGCAATAGCGGTAGCCTGCTCGAAGTTCCCCGACGCCTCCTTCACCGCGATAATATTCTCGAACTCGCTCGCCAGCCGCGAGACGGTCTCGGCGGAAATATTCACGGCACACCTCCCCGGCACGTTATACAAGATCAACGGCAACGGCGAACGCTCCGCTATCGCCTTAAAATGGAGGTACAACCCTTGTTGGCTTGGCTTGTTATAATAAGGTGCTACCGTCAGGATCGCGTCCCCGTGCCGCAGGTACGGCAACGCGCGCAACTCCTCCAGGATGCTCGCCGTGTTGTTGCCACCGACGCCGATCACGACGGGCAACCGGCCAGCGTTTTGCTCGACGATTACCGCTACCACTCGCTCGCGCTCGCTCCTCGAGAGCGTCGCCACCTCGGAGGTCGTCCCCAGCGCCACCAGGTAATCCACGCCGCCGCCAATCACGTGATCAACCACCGTCCGCAACGAATTCTCGTCTACCCGGCCGGATTCATCAAACGGGGTGACCAGCGCCACCCCTACCCCGGAAAATTTTTTCATGATATGATACTATGTTTTAATTTTCTCCAGTAACTCGTTTAAACGATGCTCCAGTTCCTCTAACCCCTCCACTCCCTCGAAGACAATATCACACTGGAAACCATCCCGCTCCATGCCGATCTTGCACTTGGCGACGGAGGACTTGAGCAGGTAGTCCCCGACGCTGCTGGCGCCGCGGGAAAGGTCTACCAGCAAGTCGTACGGGAAACGGATCATCTCGTCAAGACGCGTGTTCATGAACTTGCCAGACAATGACACGTCTCCCTCGCTCGCGTAGACGGCGCCCTCGACCCTGTCCGTCGCCGCGTCGGGATCCCCGTCCAGGATTAACACCTCTACTTTCATCCTCCCGCCCAGCGTCTTTGCCAGTGTCTCGATCTCCGCCGCGCTGCTCTCCCCGTCGATCCCGAACAGGAGGCACGCGCGCGCCGTCTGGAAGTTTTGGAACGACAAATCCCGCGGCGCGTGCACTGGTCTTCGCGCCAACCGGTTCCTTTTCAGTTTTTTCTTGAAATTCTCGAACATGATTTCATTTCATTTTAGGTAAACATCCCTGACAAAAATACGGATAAAAATAGCGCCCCTCTCGCTTTGTTAGTTCTCAAACAAAAAAAAACTTCTCCTTGATTTTTGCACGGGCGGACGCGACGCTACTCCCGGGCAGTGAAGGGGATATTTCTCGCCGCGAGCGCGGGGAATATCTATACCGGGCGCGACGGGCGTCGCCTCGGCGGGACCCGCGCTGCTCGCGCTTCTTGTTTCAATGGTTGTCTATCAAGTAACGGGATCAATGCTTGTTTCGCGTGACGCGCGGCCATGATCCCGGTAAATTCCCGGGCTATCTTGTCCCCCGGTGATGTCACCGGCTTTCGTTGACGCTCGCGCGAGGCTCGCGGGAGTGTCCGGCAAGCTGTTTGACGGGTCAAACAAGCTGTTTGAGTGGTCAAACAAGCTGTTTGACGGGTCAAACAAGCTGTTTGGGTAGTCAAAC
>JAITJA010000012.1 GCA_031279175.1 Odoribacteraceae bacterium | reverse complement strand
CCGCCAGTGTCGCGGAAGAGGTAATAGTTCAGCGACGCCTCGAACCCCTGGTTGTTCACCGCCCCGATATTGTCCGTGTAGGCGGCAAAACCGGTAGAGCGCGGCAGGTCGCGCGACGACAGTAGCCCGTCGGTCTTCTTCACGTAGTAATCCACGGCGACGTTGCCCCGGTTGTTCATGAATCCCACCTCTATCCCGGCGTTAAACTGGTCGGTGACTTGCCACTTGAGGCGTTCGTTGCCCAGTGCCACGAGGTACGCGCCCCCTTGATTCTGGTACTTGTCCTTGGCGAAGTAGGAGTAGGTCTGCAACGCCTGGTAAGCGGAAAACTGTTGCGAGCCGGTCTGGCCGTACGAGAGGCGGAGGCGGAGGAGGTCCGGCACGCGCTTGCCCTCGAGGAAGCGCTCCCGGTGCAAGTTCCAGCCGATGCCGGCGCTCCAGAAGGGGGCGAATTTATCATCGCTCCCGAACTGCGAGCTGCCGTCCACGCGGTAGGAGAGGTCGGCGTAGTAACGATTGTCGTAGATATAATTCGCGTTCCCGGTGAAGCCCACGCGACGAAAAGCGCTTTCGCTTCCTGCCGGCACGCCGTCTTGCTCGTATTGCATGGCGCTGCCCGGGAAATCGCGGTTTTCGCCGGCGAACCCTTCCAGCGTGAAGGTGTACAGGTAGCTGTTGCTGGCCTGGATGGAGTAGTCGAGGCCGACGTAGAGGTTATGCCGCTCGCGGAAGCTCCTCGAGTAGCTCAGCGTGAGGTTCGCGTCATAGCCCGTGGCCCGCCCGGTGCTATAATCGTAGCGGCCCTTGCGGAAGTACCCCTCCTCGGTCTGGTATAGCGCGGAGACGAGGAACGAGGAGTGTTCTGGCGGCAGGAACTTGTCGCTCTCGCTGCTCTTTTCCGAGATCCCGAACTGTCCGCGGAGGCGTAACCCCTCCCGCGCGAGCCACTCGATGGAGAAATGGTTGATGATCTCCGTGTAACGCGAGTCGTCGCGGGAGTTCAGCGTCGCGTCGTAGAGCGGGTTCTCCACGCGCAATCCCGCGATGATGCCGGAGACGAGCGCGCCATCCTCGTAGGGCTTGTAGTACGGCGGCATGTCGACGTACGCGCTGAAGAGGCCGTACGGGCTCTCGGTCGCCTTGTTCCGGCCGATGGAGAGCTGTTCGCGGAAGATGAAGTTATCGCGGGTGTAGGAGAGGGTGATCGCCCCGTTGAAGTTGTCGCGCGCGGATCGTTTCATGGCGCCCGCCGTCTGGTTGTAGCCCAGCGACGCGCCCCACCGGAAGTCGCTGCTACCACCCTCGAGCCGCAGGTTGTAACGCTGCCCGACGCCCGTCTGGACGGGATAGTGCAACCAGTCGGTGTCAACGCCTTCCAGCACGTCTTTCAGGCGGGAGTAGTAGTTTTTCTCGGCGTTGTCAAGGGCGGGGATGATCCAGTCGTATAGCCCGACTTGCTTTTGCAAGGCCAGCAGCTCGGCGGCGTTCAGCAGGTCGTAGCTGCTCAAGTCGGGAAACTCGAGGTTCACGCCTACCTGCGCGTTGACCCGCAGCTCGCCCGCCCGCGGCGCCTTGCTGATGATGACGATGACGCCGTTAGCGCCGCGCGACCCGTAAATGGCCGTGGCCGCCGCGTCCTTGAGGATGTTGATGGAGGCGATCTCCTCGTCGTTGTAGTCGACGAGCCGCGTGAGCGAGATCTCGAAGCCGTCCATTATAATTAAAGGTGTGTTCACGTTCGTCTTTAATCCCTCGTTGTACTCCTCGACGCTCGTGGGCAATGACGAGTTGCCGCGCAGGTTGATCCGCGGCAGCGCGTTGGGATCGCTTCCCAGCTCGTTGTCCGCGGTGATCTGAATCGCCGGGTCGATGTTTCTCAGCGTCTGCACGAGGTTTTGCCCCCTGTATACTTGCAGCTCCCTGGCCGTGACGGTCGACACCGCGCCCGTGTAGCTCTCGCGGGCCTTGGTGAATATGCCCGTCACGACTACCGCGCCGGCAAGCTCCGTGATGCTTTCTTTCAGCGCGATCTCGAGCGTCTCACCGGGAGCCATCCCCCCGACCTCCACGCGACGGCTCTCCATGCCAATAAACGAGACGAGCAGGACGCGCGCGCCAGCCGGCAGGACGATGGAGAAATACCCTTGCCGGTCGGTGGTCGCGCCCCTTACAGTTCCCTCTACCTGCACGTTCGCGCCGGCCAGCGGCTCGCCGCGTTCGTCCGAGACCTTCCCGCTGACTTGCCGCTCGTCCGGCTGCTGCTCCCGCGGGGCGGGCGAGATGATGACGGCCTCCTGCTCTATTTTATAAGTGAGCGCGTCGCCGAGGAGGTGGCGCAACGCGTCCTCGAGGCTCATCTTGCGGTCGGGAAGACGCACGACGCGGCTGTCGTCGAACGATTCATTGTAGAAGACCTCGTACTTCAGCTGGTCGGTGATCGCGTCGATCACCTGCTCCGCGGTCAGATGGAGGCTCCTGAAGACGAGGCTGTCCCCCGATCGCGCGGAAAGCGACGCGCCCGGCAGGATGCTGGCAAGAAGGAAAAGCAGGAGGAGTCGCCGCGCGGCTCGCGCCCCTGGCTTGAAAACGTGTGTCTGGTTCTTTTTCATGGTATTCGCGTGTTAATGTACAATCAACCGGCACGCCCGCCGCCGCGACGCGGGATGACGGGGTAAGGGTGATCATTCGGTTATCTTTTTTCTATTGCTCTTGTCACGATGACGTTCTTGCCCTGGACGCTGAACCGTACCTTGCCGGTCTCCTCCAGGTAACGCAGGGTCTCCTCCAGCGGGCGGTACTTGTTGATGCCACCGCGGAATCGCGCCCGTTTCAACGCCTCGTCCTCGTAGGTGATCTCGAAGTCGTACCAGCGTTCCAGCTTCTTGACGATCTCCTCGAGCGGCGAGAGCTTGAAGTAGATCTGCCCGCGCGTCCACGCGGTGTAGGTTTCTGTCTCGACGACGTGCACCTCGACTTCCCGCGTCTCCTCGCGGACGAGCAGTTGTTGCGCGGGTTGCAGGATGCTTTCCTCGCTTGCTCCCTCGTCGAGACGGACGCTTACCGCCCCGTCAACGAGCGTGACATGCCACGTCGGGTCGTCGCCGTAAGCACTGATGTTGAAGCGCGTCCCCAGGACGGTGACGACTTTATCACCGGAAATGACCCGGAACGGCGCGCGCGCGTCCGGCGCGACCTCGAAGTAGGCCTAGCCCTCGAGGTGAACGACCCGCTCCCCGGGAGGGAACGCGACAGGGAAACGTAACGTGGTGGCAGAGTTGAGCCACACGGTAGAACCATCAGGTAGTTGCGCGGAAAACTCGCACCCGCGGGGGACAATCAAACGGTTGTGACGCGTCGCGTCTCCAGCGACACGACCGGCGCTGTATCGCATGACGCTCCCGGCACTGTCGCGAGCGATGGAAATCCCCAGCTCGTCAACGTGAAACTGCTGCCGGTCGTCTTCCCAACGAATCTGTTCCCCGTTGGCCAGGATTAACGTGACGCGCGACGGGACGTCGACTCCCTCTCCCGCGACAGGAGCACCAGCGCGACGGTAAAGGTGAAGGTAAATGACTGTCGCCGCGACAAGAACGATCGCGGCCGCGTAGCGTAACGCCCGCGATCGCGCCGCGCGAAGATGTAACGCTGCCCGTTTCTCACGGACGCGCTCCCAGCCTTCTACCGGGTCGCCCGGCGTCTCCCGCGCTCCCGCGACGGCCTGACGAACTAAAAATCGAAATCGATGTTGCATGACGCTTTTTTTAACTCTCCTATAGTCCGTGACGCGGCGAAACGGGTGACAAGCTCCACTCCTTTTTTTTATTCTCCCCGACGGGCTGCCGTAACGCGAATTCCCCCCGTCAACGCTTCCCGCTACTCTCCGGTAGCTTGAATTCCTCCCGTCAACGCTTCCCGCTACTCTCCGGCAGCTTGAATTCCTCCCGTCAACGCTTCCCGCTGCTCTCCGGCAGCTTGAATTCCCCCCGTCAACGCTTCCCGCTGCTCTCCGGCAGCCCCGCGGGGCCCTTTCGGAACGTGTTTTTACCGTGTGAAAACTTTATTCGCTATAATGACATCATATCATTGTCATGTAAAAACTTTATTCGCTAGAATAACATCATGTCATTTGCATGTAAAAACTTTATTTGCTAGAATGACATCATGTTGTCGGTAGAAAAAGCATGTTATTTGCTACAATGATATCATGTCGTTGTAGGGAAAAAACTTTATTCACGGTAACGACATCATGTCATTGCAAGAAAAAAACTTTATTCACGATAATAACATCATGTCATTGCAGGGAAAAAACTTTATTCATGATAACAACATGCCCCGGTAACGGCCCCGCGATCCACGGGACACCCCGGGAGGATGTAAAAAGGGCTACCAGACGACGCGACATGCCGTCGGACTTCCCCGAACGCCCCTCGCGATCAGCAGGAAGGGCGATGGAGCTTCCGGAAGTCGCTAACGAACCGCCGGAGACCATGTAAAGACCTGGGAAATGCTACCGAACGCTCCCCTCGCGAGAACGCGGAAGAAGGAGTCTGCCGCCAAGCACGCGCCGGCGGTATAACAGGAAAAGCAGGAGCGACCCCTTGATGCCAACTTTCTTCCGGATGCTGGCGTATGCCCTCGAGAGCTGGGTCTTCACGGTGTTGACCGAGATGCCTAACTCGACCGCGATCTCCTTGTACTTTTTCTCTTCTAAACAGTTCATTAGGAATATCGCGCGGCACTGCCCGGGTAGTTCATCCAGCGCCTGCCGGATTTTCTCTATAATAAGGTGTTCTTGCTCGGGCGACTTCAACTCCTGGAGGTATGCAATAAATTCCGTCAACCGCGGCGAGTGCGCCTGCTCCGTGGCCTGCTTCCGGAGAAACTTGAGCGCCCCGTTGCGAACGGCCGCGTACAAGTAGGCCTTGATAGAGACCGTCATGTCAATGGAATCGCGGTGATCCCAAAGGTACGCGAAGACGTCCTGTACAATATCTTCCGCCACCTCCCGCTCCCCCGTGATCCCCCGGCAGTAGTTGCACAATGGATTATAATACAACCGGAAGAGTCCTTCAATCGTTTCGGCGTCATGCTGCTGCTCGTTCCTCGAGTTGCCCGGCGTCTCCTTGTTCATTTTTGGATGATTTAATTATTCGCTCGATTTCGCGCCACTTTGTTCCCGCGCGAGGCGGCCAAATGTAACGATAATAACCAAATACCGGGACGCCCGGGAGAGTTTTTTGGAGCCATCCCCCCCGAGACGCCTCTTAACAGTTTCACATTCTTATCTTTTTTGGGAAAAAATAAAGAGAATGTTTGGTGGTAATAATATTAGTCACTACTTTTGCAGGCCAAACTGAATAATAGTAATTAAATAAAAGTACTTGTATGCCAACTATCCAACAGTTAGTAAGAAAAGGAAGGGTGAAAATCAAGGATAAAAGCAAGGCCCCGGCCCTGGATTCTTGCCCGCAGAGGCGAGGCGTGTGCGTCCGCGTGTACACGACAACTCCCAAGAAACCCAACTCTGCAATGAGAAAGGTGGCCAGGGTAAGACTGACCAACGGGAAAGAGGTGAACGCGTATATCCCCGGGGAAGAGCATAACCTGCAAGAACACTCGATCGTGTTGATCCGCGGCGGACGCGTCAAGGACCTCCCCGGCGTCCGGTATCACTTGATCCGCGGCGCCCTGGACGCCTCCGGCGTGAACGGACGCTCGAAAAGTCGTTCCAAGTATGGAACTAAACGCCCCAAGGCCGGTAAAGGCGCTCCCGCACCCACCGCCCAAAAAGGAAAAAAGAAATAATTAATAGCAAACCAAGAGTTGTTTATGAGTTGTTACCAGCAGTTGAGTAAATGGTCGGCCGACCGTTGAAGACCAAAAGGGCAGCCAACGAACAAATTCGTAAACTAAAGAAGAATGAGAAAGTCAACACCAAAGAAAAGAATCCTTTTGCCGGATCCCAGGTTCAATGACACGCTGGTTACCCGGTTCGTGAACGATTTGATGAAAGACGGGAAAAAATCTATCGCCTTCAGGATCTTTTACGACGCGATTGATATCGTGGAGGAGAAGCTGGCGAAGAAAGAAGAGAAACCCGCGCTGGAAGTCTGGAAACAAGCACTGGTCAATATCACGCCGGACGTGGAGGTGAAAAGCCGACGCGTCGGGGGCGCCACGTTCCAGGTTCCGACGGAAATCAATCCCAATAGAAAAAGAGCGATCTCCGTGAAAAACATGATACTCTATTCCCGCAAGCGTAGCGGTAAGGGAATGTCCGAGAAGTTGGCCGCCGAAATCATGGCAGCATACAAGCAAGAAGGGGCCGCCTACAAGAGAAAAGAGGAGATCCACCGCATGGCCGAGGCTAACCGGGCTTTCGCTCATTTTAGATTTTAAGAAGGGTAGGGTTAGATGGCAAAAAGAGATTTACATTATACGCGTAATATCGGCATCATGGCTCATATCGATGCCGGGAAAACGACCACGACAGAACGTATCCTCTATTTCACGGGGGTCTCCCACAAGATCGGCGAGGTGCACGACGGGGCGGCCACGATGGACTGGATGGTGCAGGAGCAGGAACGGGGGATCACGATTACTTCCGCCGCGACTACCTGCTTCTGGAAGTACGAGGACAAGGAATACAAGATTAATATTATCGATACCCCCGGACACGTGGACTTTACCGTGGAGGTGGAGCGCTCCCTGCGCGTGCTGGACGGGGCCGTGGCGCTGTTCTGCGCCGTGGGCGGGGTGGAAGCCCAGTCGGAAACTGTCTGGAGGCAAGCCGACAAGTATGGCGTGCCAAGAATCGCTTTCGTGAATAAAATGGACCGCTCGGGAGCGGATTTCATGAAAGCCGTTCGCGAAATACGAGAGAAGTTGAAGGCAAATCCTATCCCCCTCCAGTTGCCAATAGGAGCGGAGGAGAATTTCTCCGGCGTGATCGACTTGATAGAGATGAAGGCGTTCGTCTGGGAAGGCGGGAACATGGAGCCTGTCGTCAAGGAGATCCCCGCCAGTATGTTGGCCGAGGCCCAGGAGTGGAGGGATACGTTGATCGAGGCCGCCGCCGTGCAGGACGAGGCGCTGATGGAGCGCTTCTTCGATGCCCCGGAGACGATCACGACGGAAGAGGTGAAGGCCGTGGTACGAAAGGCCGTGATCGCCATGACGTTTTGCCCGGTGATGTGCGGCTCGTCGTTTAAGAATAAAGGAGTACATAACTTGCTCGACGCGGTGGTCGCTTTCTTGCCCCACCCGCTGGACGTGCCGGCGGCAGTCGGCGTCGACCCGAGAACGGACGAACCAAAGACGTTCGAGATAGACCCGGAAGCACCGCTCTCCGCGCTGGCCTTCAAGATCGCGACCGATCCTTTCGTGGGACGCTTGTGCTACACGCGCGTCTATTCCGGGAAGATCACGTCCGGTTCGTATGTTTATAACTCGCGCACGGAGAAGAAGGAGCGTATCTCGCGCCTCTTCCAAATGCACTCTAACAAGCAACAACCAAGGGAAGAGATCGAGGCAGGCGATATTTGCGCCTGTGTCGGGTTCAAGGATATCCGTACCGGAGATACCCTCTGTCTCGAGGAGAACCAGATCGTGCTGGAGAGCATGACCTTCCCCGAACCGGTGATCGGTATCGCCGTCGAGCCGTTGACCCAGAAGGATACCGATAAGTTGAGTATCGCCCTGGCGAAACTGTCCGAGGAGGATCCCACGTTCCGCGTGAAAACGGACGCGGATTCAGGACAAACGGTGATCAGCGGGATGGGCGAGTTGCATCTCGATATTATTCTCGACCGCTTGAAACGAGAGTTCAAGGTGGAGTGTAATCAAGGTGCACCGCAAGTGGCCTACAAGGAGGCAATCACCGGGATCGTGGATCATCGTCACGTGTTCAAGAAGCAAACGGGAGGCCGCGGTAAGTTCGCCGATATTATCTTCCGCATGGGACCAGGCGACGCCGACACGGAAGGCTTGACCTTTGTCAACGAGGTAAAGGGCGGCAATATCCCGAAGGAGTTTATTCCTTCCGTGGAGAAGGGATTCAAGGAGGCCATGGAGAATGGCGTGCTGGCAGGCTTCCCGTTGAGCAACATGAAGATTACGCTATTAGACGGTTCTTTTCACCCGGTAGACTCTGATCAGTTGTCGTTCGAGATGGCTGCCAAAATTGGATACAAGGAGGCTGCACAGAAGGCGAAGCCGGTGTTGTTGGAGCCGATCATGAAACTGGAAGTGGTGACTCCCGACGAGTACATGGGAGACATCATAGGTGACCTTAACCGTCGTCGCGGTCAAGTGGAGGGCATGGAGTCAAGGGCTGGCGCGCGCGTGATAAATGCTAAGGTGCCGTTGTCT
>JAITJA010000197.1 GCA_031279175.1 Odoribacteraceae bacterium | reverse complement strand
GGCCCCCGTCACGGTGACAATGGCTTCCGTCACGGTGACAATGGCTCCTGTCACGGTGACAATGGCTCCTGTCACGGTGACAATGGCTCCTGTCACGGCCACAATGGCCCCCGTCACGGTGACAATGGCCCCCGTCACGGTGACAGGTGGGGGGGCCGCCACTAATTTACCGGTAATGTTCGCGACACTTGCCAGCAAAGCTTGTAACGCTTGCTAGCAAAGCTTGTAGCACTTGCCGGCAATGTTCGCGGCACTTGTTGGCGGGAAGAGCTCCCCCGCGTACCCCTCGTCATGTAAAGAATGTATTTTCCCGCGCACCCCCTACCATTTTAATGGTATATCTCCATTAAATGATATAAAACATAAAAAACACCCCCTTGAAAATTTGCATCTGCCCGCGAAAACAACATACATTTGCAGCGTCACCCCCTTTCGTCGGGGTTATCTTGAAAACCGAAGATGTATGAAAAAGATTGAAGCTATCATTCGCAAGTCAAAGTTCATGGAGGTCCGCGCGGCATTGCACGAGGCCGACATTGATTTTTTATCGTGGTGGGACGTCAAGGGCCAGGGTAACGCCCGGCAAGGATTAATCTTCAGGGGTATCGCGTATGACGTGAACGCGATCGACCGCGTTTATATCTCCTTCGTGGCCCGCGAGGTGAACGTGGAACGATCAATCGAGGCCATCCGGCGCGCGGCCTACACGGGGGAAAGCGGGGACGGGCGGATCTTCGTCTCGTCGATCGAGCAGTCGGTGAGGATACGCACGGGAGACCGCGGGGACGAATCTCTATATAACAAGGAGGAGAAATGAACAAGGTGTATCGCGCGTTAACAGCGGCAGGGATGCTGCTCCTCCCCTCCCTCGCCCTCGCGGGGCCCCCCGCGGGGAACGGCATGGCGACGCCGGACGCGGGGAACACGGCGTGGATGATCATGGCAACGATACTGGTCATGATGATGACCATCCCGGGGCTGGCCTTCTTTTACGGTGGGCTGGTGCGCCAGAAGAATGTTTTAAGCATCATGATGCAGTGCCTCGTCATCACGGCGGTAATCAGCATCGAGTGGATCGTGATCGGGTATAGCTGGGTCTTCGGCAACGGCTTCATGGACGGTAGCGCGGCGGGCGCGTTCATGGGTGGTCTGGACAAGCTCTTCCTGCGCGGCGTCTCGCTGGACTCGCTCTCGACCGGTGGGATCCCGGAGATTCTTTTCGCGCTTTTCCAGTGCATGTTCGCGGTGATCACGCCCGCGTTAATCATCGGCGCGTTTGCCGAGCGGGTACACTTTCCCGGCTTCCTGCTCTTCGCGGTAGCGTGGGCGTTACTCGTGTACAATCCTGTAGCGCACTGGGTATGGGGCAACGGGTGGATGCAACGCCTTGGCGTCATTGACTTCGCCGGCGGCACGGTCGTTCACGTCAACGCCGGCGTCTCGGCACTCGTGATGGCCCTCCTGCTGGGCCGGCGGGACGCGCTACGCGACGGTCAGCCGGTAGCCCCGCACAACATCCCGTTCGTCGTGATGGGCACGGCCCTCCTGTGGTTAGGCTGGTTCGGCTTCAACGCCGGCAGCGGGCTGGCAGCGGACGGGCTGGCGGCAAACGCCTTCCTGGTGACCCACCTGGCGACCTCCGCGGCGGTACTGACGTGGATGCTCCTTGACCGGATCGTGAGCAAGAAACCCACGGTCGTGGGAGCGTGCACGGGCGCGGTAGCCGGGCTGGTAGCGATCACGCCGGGCGCGGGCAGCGTGGACGCGTCCGGCGCGCTCGTCATTGGGATATGCTCCGCGATGGTGTGCTACCTCTTCGTGGCGATCCTGAAGCCGCGATTCAGGTACGACGACGCGCTGGACGCCTTCGGGGTACACGGCATTGGAGGCTTCGCGGGCGCGCTCCTCACCGGCATTTTCGCCACGCGCCTCGTGACCGGCCCCGCCGGACCGGAAGGAGCCTTGCACGGCGACTGGGGACAGCTGGGCGTGCAACTGCTGGTCAACAGCGCGGCAGCCTGTTTCAGCGCCGGAATGACATACATTTTGTTTAAAGTTGTGGATAAGGTTATAGGGTTGAGAATCACCAGAGACAAAGAGGCCGTCGGCCTCGATATCTCGCAACATGGTGAAATCGCGTACGGTGAGAACGAGTAGTAACCGTCCGTGATCTACGGGAAAAGGCGTCGTGATGACGCCTTTTTTTCATGCCCCGGCCATCCCTCGCGGAAAGTACTACCTTCGCGAGGTAATCCGAAAAGAAATATCATGGTTAAAATACTAGTGATCGACGACGAGAAAAGCATCCGCGCCTCCATGCAAGAGATCCTCCAGTTCGAGGGGCACGAGGTCATCGTGGCCGAGGACGGGATACAAGGCCTGGCGCTCGTCAAGAGCAAGCACCCCGACGTGATCTTCTGCGACATCAAGATGCCTCGCGTGGAAGGCATCGAGGTCCTCGAGCGGGTCAAGGAGCTATCACCGCTCACGCCGGTCATCATGATCACCGGACACGGAACCATCGAGACCGCCATCGAATCAATACGCAAGGGCGCTTACGACTTCATCGAGAAACCTCTCGACCTGAACCGGCTGCTGGTCACCATCCGGAACGCCACCGACAAGCAACGTTTAATAGAAGAAACGCGAACGCTACGGAACAAGGTCGGCAAGCGATACGAGATGATCGGGAACTCGGCGGCCATGCAACGCGTGCGCGACCTGATCGAAAAGGTCGCCACGGCAGACGCCCGCGTTCTCGTGACAGGACCCAGCGGCTCCGGGAAAGAACTCGTCGCGCGACGCCTCCACGAGCTAAGCCACCGGAAAGAAAATAACTTCGTCGAGGTCAACTGCGCCGCCATCCCGTCCGAGCTAATCGAGAGCGAGCTCTTCGGGCACGAGAAAGGCTCTTTCACCTCCGCCATCCGCCAGAAAAAAGGAAAGTTCGAGCTGGCACACGGCGGGACACTGTTCCTCGACGAGATCGGGGACATGAGCCCGGGAGCGCAAGCCAAGGTACTACGCGCCCTACAAGAACAAAAAATCACCCGCGTCGGCGGTGACGTCGACATCCGCGTCGACGCCCGCGTCATCGCCGCGACCAACAAAAACCTCAAGGAGGAAATCGCGCGCGGGAACTTCCGCGAAGATCTCTACCACCGCCTCGGAGTCATCATCATCGACGTGCCACCGCTACGCGACCGCCCGGACGACATCGAACCCCTCACCAGGCATTTCCTCGACGCCATCTGCGCCGACATGGGTATCGCCCCGCGCGACATCTCGGCGGATGCCATACGCGAACTGCAAGCAGGCGAGTGGACCGGGAACGTCCGCGAGCTACGTAACGTCATCGAGCGACTCATCATCCTCGGGAGCAACCCCATCTCCGCCGATGAGGCCAGGATATACCGCTAACCAACACCTCGTGGGAAAAGAAAATAAACTACACGTCATCCTACTCGGGAGACGAAACAACGGGAAAAGCTCCCTCGTCAACGCCATCACCGGACAGGAAATCTCTATCGTCTCCGACACCCCCGGCACGACCACCGACCCCGTCCGCAGGGGCTACGAGATCCCCGACCTCGCCCCCGTCGTCTTCATCGACACGGCTGGCGTCGACGACGATAGCCCGCTGGGAGACAAACGCGCCGGGAGCACCGCGCGGGCCATCGAGCAAGCCGACATGGCGCTCCTCGTCATCGCCGGAAACCGCTTCGAGGAGACGGAAGAAAATCTCGCGCGACGACTCGGAGACAACGCCATCCCTTTCATCATCGTCCACAACAAGCGCGACGAGCAACCGCTACTCCCGGAAACGCGCCAGCACCTTGTCGCGCGCTACAACGCGCCGGTAATTGATCTCTCGGCAACGCGCGACGACACCCTCCAGCCCCTCATCGACGCGCTACGGGAGATCGGGCGACAGGTCGTCGTCAAGCCCTCCTCGCTCCTGGGCGACCTGCTCGTTCCCGGCGACAGGGTAGTGCTTGTCGCCCCCGTCGACTCCGAGGCCCCTGCCGGCCGCCTCATCTTGCCACAGGTGCAATTGATCCGCGACGCGCTCGACAATCACTGCATCGCCATCGTCGCGCAACCGGGAGAGTTGCCCGCCATCCTGCGAGAGATGACCGCGCCGCCGCGGCTGGTCGTCACGGACAGCCAGGCCTTCGCGCGCGTCGCCGCCATCGTCCCCGGGGAGATCCCGCTCACCAGCTTCAGTATCGTCCTGGCGAGGCACAAGGGCCCCTTCGACGAGTATCTCCGAGGCACGCCCCGCGTCGACGATCTACAGGAGGGAGACCGGGTAGTGATCCTCGAGTCATGCTCGCACCACGTCACCGGCGAGGACATCGGCCGGCACAAGCTCCCCGCCTGGATACGACAGCGCGTCGGGAAACAACTGCATTTCGACTTTGTCGCCGGACGCGATCCCCTCCCGCGTCCCGCCACCGACTACGCCCTTGCCATCCAGTGCGGCGGGTGCATGGTCACGCCGCGCCAGCTCTCCAATCGCCTCCAACCGCTCACCCGCGCGGGCGTACCCGCGAGTAATTACGGCATGATCATCGCCTATCTTAACGGGATCTTCCACAGGGCTACCCGACCATTCGAGAAGACGAACAAGCCCCTCCCCTACCAGGACTAAACAGGGATACCTGCCCCACGGGAACACGCCACTGCAATAAAAGGATCGGAAGATGTTATCACCGGCGCCCGCCGGGAGCCCCCGGAAGTCCCCCCGCGACTCGTGGCAAGGTTTCGGGAGCCCCCGGAAGATCCCCTAATACATGGAGTGTCCCCGTCCGGAGTCCGGATACCTTCCCGCGAGGATGCGGCGGGCTACCGGGGAGACGATTGCCTGCCCGCGGGACACGTTTCGTTTCCACGTCTCGTCCCGCCCTCTCGCGCTGTAATCCTGTTCGCCAACGATCTCGCCGTCGAGGATGACAAGAGTTCCCGCGAGACAATAAAAAAGTCCCGCGCGAACGCGGGACGATCCCCTGTTTCATGATCACCGGGTGCGTCAGATCAGCTCGACACTTCGTTTCACGAAGCGGGAAAGCTCCTCGCCCTTGAGCAGGCCGTTGGCGAGCAGGGCGAGATCTATCAACTGCCCCACCACCTTATCCTCCTTGCCGTGTTCGCGGAGGAGCGTCTTCCGTTGCTGTTTCAGGTTAGAGATCTCCTTGTTATACTCCTCCTTTCGTTCCTTGTCGACGGCGGGGATCTCGTTCTCCTTCTTCCCCTTGTTCAGGCTATCGATCTCGCTTTTCTTCTGCTCCAGCTCCTTGATACTGGCGTGGAGCGGGGCGACCTGCTTGCCGACAGCCTCCTTCTCGCGCGACAAGATCTCCCGCGTCAGGCGGTGATCGGTATTTACCACCAGCGAGTAATGATCGCCGAGGGCGCCGTAGAAATTCATGCCCGGGTTCATGGCGGACATCTCCTTCATCCGGCGCGTGAACTCGGATCGGGTCACGGTGACGGGATCATTCCCCTCGCCCAGCGCCTCGAAAGTCACCGTGAACGTCGCCTCTCCCGCCGGCAACTGGGCGGAGAAGAGCTCTCGCGCCTCCTCCTGCTCCTCGTCATTCCATGAACACCCCTTCTCGTCCTCCTTCCTCACGAGCTTGTCGATCACCTCCGAGTCCACCCGCGCGAAGCGGATATTCGCGTCCTTCCGTTCCGCGTGATCGATATAATGCGCGTCGAGCTGCCCGTCCAGCAAGAGCACGTCGTATCCCTTCTCCCTTGCCTTCTCGACGTACGCGTACTGCTCCTGCTTGTCGGTGGCGTAGAGATAGACGAGCTTGCCATCCTTGTCCGTCTGGTTCGGCTTGATCAACTGCTCGTACTCCTCGACGGTGAAATACTTCCCCCCGGTATTCTTGTAGAGGAACAGGGAGCGGGCGCGCTCCTCGAACTTCTCGTCGGTGAGCATACCGTACTGTATAAACACCTTCAGGTCGTCCCACTTCTGCTGGTACTCCTCGCGTCGGTTCGTGAAGATCTCGTGCAAGCTATCGGCGACCTTCTTGGTGACGTGGCTCGAGATCTTCTTGACATTCCGGTCTGACTGCAAGTACGAGCGCGAGACATTCAGCGGGATGTCCGGCGAATCGATCACGCCATGCAGCAATGTCAGGTAATCCGGAACGATGCCCTCCACCGAATCCGTGACGTAGACCTGGTTGCAATAGAGTTGAATCTTGTTCTTCTGCAACTCCACGCGGGAATCGATCTTCGGGAAATAGAGAATCCCGGTCAGGTGGAACGGGTAATCCACGTTCAAGTGGATATGGAATAGCGGCTCGCGGGCCATCGGGTAGAGACGGTTATAGAACTCCTCGTAATCCTTTTCCGTCAATTCGGCAGGCTTCCGCGTCCATGCCGGGCAGGTATCATTGATCACGTTATCCACCGTCGTGTCGCGGTACTCGCCGTCCTTCCACTCCTTTTTCTTCCCGAAGACGATCTCGACGGGGAGAAACTTGCAGTACTTGTCCAGCAGCTCGCCAATCTTCTGTTCCTCGAGGAACTCCCGCTCCTCGTCGCTGACGTGCATGATAATATCCGTCCCGCGCTCCTCCTTGACGGCGTCGTCGAGGGTATACTCCGGGGTGCCGTCGCACGACCAGTGCACTGCCGCGCTTCCCTCCCGGCACGAGCGCGTGAGGATCTCGACCCGGTCGCTGACCATGAAGGCGGAGTAGAACCCCAGGCCGAAATGCCCGATCATGGCAGTCTCGTCCTTGTATTTCTCGAGAAATTCCTCCGCGCCCGAGAAGGCGATCTGGTTGATATAACGCTCGACCTCGTCGCGAGTCATCCCGACGCCATTATCGGAGACGGTGAGCGTACCGGATTCCTTGTCTGCCTTCACGCGCACCTTCAATTCGCCCGTCTCGCCCTTGAACTCGCCGTTCGCGGCCAGCACTTGTAATTTTCTCGTGGCATCCACCGCGTTCGAGATGATCTCCCTCAGGAAAATCTCGTGGTCTGAATACAGAAACTTCTTGATAACGGGGAAGAGATCCCCTGTTGAAACTCCAATCTTTCCTTGTGACATAACGTTTATCTTTAGTTTATCATTCTTGTTCTTGAAACTCTCCAGCCGCGAGCACAATTGTCATGCCAAAAACGTACGCGGTGACATGCTGTCACCGTCTCGCGCGCCCGCGACATGTTTTCCCCCGGGGGGACGGCCTCTCGCGCGCCCGCGACAG
>JAITJA010000174.1 GCA_031279175.1 Odoribacteraceae bacterium | reverse complement strand
CCGGCACCAGTGTATTGGTTGCGATTATAGCAGTAGAACGTGAGTTCTGTATTCTCGGGGGTCAATAACGTTGACGCGAAGAGACCCATGGCTTTACTGCGCCAGATATCATCATCTGTGGAAATCTGATAAAAATGATGATAGCCCTCGGGGCATCTCGTTTGCACCTGCCAGGTCCCCCCGGGCCCCTGCCGGTCCTGCCAGATTTGCCCCAGCTTGGCACCCACCTGCGTGGCCCATTCGAAGGTTATCCACCTCGACCCTCCTGCATGGTACTGCAACAAGAGTTCCCTTTGTCTCGTGTCATTACAGGGAGGGATATAACATTCTACGGAGAAGAAAGACTCTAATATTTCTTCTTCGAGGTCGAAAACAAGTTCGGTGCCGTCGATAGGCCCGACGGAGACATTGCTTGCCCAAAGTTGTTGCTCGCCATTCTCCCCGTCATCCCACGCGACGCGAATGTTCGTCTCGGGTATGCAACCAAAGACCGGTACATCGACGGTTCCCCCATCTGCCGAGACATACCAGAGTGCTCCAGTAAAAGAGAGGAAATAAGGGAGTTGCCAGAAAGTAGCGGTGGCAGCCAGCGTCCCGTCGGCGTGAGCGGCGGTGACAGTCACCTCGCGCATCATCAGGCTGAACAGTTCCTCGTCTGTTTCTGCAAAATAGGGACTCGGGATCTCGAGCGATAGCGCGCTCTCGACGGGGGAACCGGCAGCGGGTGTCTCTTCCCGGGCGAGAACGGTCTCGCTGCCCGCGATCTTGGCCTCGAGATACCACGCGGCGTTCGTGGTGACAGTAGCAGAGACGTCGCCAAAGGGAGAGAGGACGTAATCGCCATCCGGCATACCAAACCCTAACCTGAGCATCATATCCGCGAGCTCCAGCGTCCCGTTATTATACGGTGGCGGCGAGAATGACACGCCGGTCCACTGCGCGGCGCCTGCCTGCACGATCTCGAAGGAGTACGCGTCGGCGGGGAATCCTTCATCGCTCGACGAGACGAGGATCTTGGCCGTCCGGGAGGTGGCGGCGGGATTGTCCGCCAGCGTGAAGGTGTAGATGTAGGCCACGACGGCAGGGTGATACGACACTTCCTCCTCCAGGCCGAGCCACGACGCGTCGAGGGGATCCTCGAGAGAAAGCTTCCACGCGCCCTCGGAGGAGATGATGCAGGTGTACGCGCCTGCCATCGCCGGGTATAGCGGTTGAAGCGTCGCCGTGAAGAGCATCGGGCGGGAGAGGTGACGGGCATTGATCGTCTTCGTGATGGAGCGGGAGGTGGCGACTTCCGTGAAGGTGACGCGGATCATGCTGCCACGGGTGCTCCCGGAGAGGTTGTCGCCGGCGGGGAGCAGGGAGAGGGAAGCGGTCGTGGCGGGGAGCGACGCGAAGTCTGCCGGGGTGCTCCACTCGATGTTGCCCTGATCCTCGAACGAGAGCGTGTAACCCACCCCGTCGGGCGAGGGGAAGGCCTCGATCGCTACCGTCTTGGCGGTGGTCTCGCCAGCGTAGAAGACGACCTCCCCGGGTTCGAACGACAGGGAAAATTCCGGCTCTGTCGATTGAGCGATGGTGATCTTCTTCTTCAGGTTGCCGGCAATGATGTAGAAATGACCCGCCCGCTCTTCCAATCCAATGGCTTCCACGGTGACGCTGATCTCTCGCGGCTTTTCCTTTTCAGACCCGTCGTGGCTCGCCGGGGTGACGGAGAGCCAGGCCTCGTACTCGTCCGGTATATCGATCTTCCAGCCCCGGGGGTAGTCCGTGGCGACGCGTACGGTCTTTGTTCTCTTCTCGGCGTTGAAGTCAAGGCCGCTCTTGTCGACGGCGAGATAGTACTGGTCGTTGAAGGTAACGTCGTTTAACCCACCGTCGTTCCACTCGGTGATCTGCACGACGATGTTCGACGGGAGGTTCTTGTAAGCGTCGTCCGCCGTGGTCCAGCCGTGGCCGGAGACTTGCTTGATGACGACATTGTAGAGGTGGTTGCGCGTCAACGCGAGGGGCCCGTCGGTCGTGACGAACTCGACGCGGTAGTAGGTCTCGTTGCCGCCATCGTACTTGCCGCCGACGACGAGGCAGGTGTTCTCGCCCCATCCCGCGCCGTCCACGGGAACTCCCGCCGCGGCCTCGAACGCGTAGATCGCTTGCTTGAAGGCGCGTTCCTGCCCGGCGGGGACGACGTGGGCTTGTGGCCCCTCTACCTTGGTCGCGGAGACGGGGATGTTGGGCGCGATGGCTTTCTTCTCGTGGGTGAGGGGATCCTCCTGCCACTGGCCGGCGTCGTAGCCGTCAACGTTGTCCGCGGCGGCACTGGCGGCCGGGGAGATGCTCCCGGCATTACTATAATTATAAAGGTATACTCTCTTCAACTCGAAGTTGTCGATAGCATCACCCAGCGACACGTCGACGCGGGCGACGGCGCGGGTGAGTGCAATGTTGGCAATGGGCGAGGCGTTGGTCTCGCTGATGACGAGCGCGTCGCGATAGCCCCACATGGGGATTTGCCCGTCGGTGATGGATGTAATGACGAGGCCTTGCAGGACGCTAGCGCGGGGGTCACCGGTAGCAGTGGTGGCCGGTGGATCCCCACCGAGGAGGGTTGCCGGCGCGATCGTGCCGGGGATCAATCCCCGCGCGTTGGCAAGCACGACAATATTATACGCGCCGACGGGCAGCTTCACGTCGAACTGCTTTGTTTGGGCGTCAACGCCGGAGATGCTCGTGCCGTGCGCGCGGTAGTAGAGACGGTCGTCGCCCGTGGCGAAGAGCAGCACGTCGATGGTCTCGACGTTGTTTTCTTGCACGTCGGTCATGCGGGTCGCCGGGGTGGCGGGCATGGTCAGCGATAACGTGACGAGCGCGGAGCCATCACCAGCATTTTTACTGATATCTACCTCCCGTGAACAGGACGCGATCGCGAATGTCACCATCAATAACGCGACTATCCCGATGTTCCTCGTCATCTCACCAGCGATTACGCGACAGGAAAAAAAGAACCGGGATCTTTCTATCGAAAGATTCCGGCACGCGTGCTGTTCCCGCCCGTCGACAACGAAAGATTCTACTTGCCGCGACTGTCTCGACAGCCTCGCGTCATTCAATGTTCCCGTGATACTTGCTTTTTTCATGACCCGTTTCGATTAGAACTATATTTGGTATGTTTTGCCTGCATATATATATCTCGAAAATTTAAAAGCAATAGTTACGCGTTATTTTTTTTACCCGTGTTATTCTCGCGTGCCCTCTGCCGTTTCTCGCGTCTCCAAATCCACGGTACACCTTATTTATATTCCCGGTTGAAGAAGTTGCTGCCCGCGAAAGAGGGCAATAGAAAAGCCTCCAGGGGAGAATCACCTTTGCAGTTTCGCGGTCAGGTGAAGCCGTCTGGAGGCTTCCGGCGCCTGCTTGTCGCGCGGCGCCAGGCGCGAGAAAGACGCGTCAGGCGTCGATGGTAGCGTACGTGGCGTTTTGCTCGATGAATTGCCTGCGAGGCGGCACGTCGTCGCCCATCAGCATGGAGAAAATATGGTCGGCCTCGGCTGCATTCTCGATGGTTACCTGGCGCAATGTCCTCCCGTCGGGATTCATCGTGGTATCCCACAGTTGCTCCTTGCTCATCTCGCCCAGTCCCTTGTATCGCTGGATGGTTAATTCCTTCTCGTTGCCCCCTCCCATTTCTTGTATCAGGGAGAGGCGTTGCTCGTCGGTCCAGCAATAACGTTGATCCTTGCCTTTCTTCACGGAGTATAGCGGCGGGGTGGCGATGTAGAGGTAGCCGTTCTCGATGACGGGGCGCATGTAGCGGAAGAAGAGGGTCATGATTAACGTGGCGATGTGCGCGCCGTCGACGTCGGCGTCGGCCATGATCACGACCTTGTGGTAGCGGATCTTCTCCAGGTTAACCGCCTTGGAATCCTCTGGCGTACCGATGGTGACGCCCAGTGCCTGGAAGATGATTTTGATCTCCTCGCTTTCCCAGATGCGGTGGTACATGGCTTTTTCCACGTTCAGGATCTTGCCTCGTAACGGCAGGATGGCCTGGAATCGCCTGTCGCGTCCTTGCTTGGCGGTTCCGCCGGCGGAGTCTCCCTCGACGAGGAACACCTCGCAGTTTTCGGGATTATTATCCGAGCAGTCGGCCAGCTTGCCTGGCAGGCCAGACCCGGAGAGCACCGTTTTGCGTTGTACCAGTTCTCTTGCCTTACGGGCGGCGTGTCGGGCCCTGGCGGCCAGGATCACCTTGTCGACGATGGCCTTTGCCTCCTTGGGATGCTCTTCCAGGTAATTGGCCAGCGTGGTGCTGACGGCCTGTGCCACGGCAGTACCGACTTCCGTGTTCCCGAGTTTGGTTTTAGTTTGTCCCTCGAACTGCGGTTCTTCCACCTTCACGGAGATGATGGCCGTGAGGCCTTCCCTGAAGTCGTCGCCGCTGATTTCGATCTTGTCCTTGTCCTTGGAGAGGATTCCGGACGCGTCGGCGTAGTTCTTGAGCGTCTGGGTGAGCCCGCGTCGGAACCCGGCGAGGTGCGTGCCACCTTCAATGGTGTTGATGTTATTGACGTAGGAGAAGATATTTTCCTTGTACTCCGTGTTATAATGTAGCGCGATCTCCACGGGAATTCCCCCCTTCTCGGTGGTGATGTGGATGGTGTCCTCGATCAACTTTTCCCGGTTGGCGTCGAGGTATTCCACGAACTCCCGCAGCCCGAGCTCGGAGAAAAATATTTCTTGCTTGTATTGATCTGTTCCCTCGATGACTCGTTCGTCTTTCAAGGAGAGCCGGATGCCCTTGTTCAGGTAAGCCAGTTCCCTCAGGCGCGCGGCAAGAATATCGTACTTGTATTCGGTGACATAGAAGATCGAGTCATCCGGTTTAAAGGTGATAGTCGTCCCGGTACGTTCCGTTTCGCCGGTTATCTCGACGTCGGCCAGGGGCACTCCCCTTGAAAACTCTTGTCGCCATATCTTTCCCTCTCGGTAGACCTCGGCGACCAGGCGCGTGGAGAGGGCGTTCACGCAGGACACGCCGACGCCGTGCAGCCCCCCGGAGACCTTGTAAGATCCCTTGTCGAATTTCCCCCCGGCATGTAGCACGGTGAGCACGACCTCCAACGCGGAGCGATTCTCCTTTTGATTTAATCCTGTCGGGATGCCTCGCCCGTCATCCGTGACGGTGATCGAGTTATCCTCGTGTATAATCACGTCGATAGTCGTGCAGAAGCCCGCGAGGGCCTCGTCTATAGAGTTATCCACGACCTCGTACACCAGGTGGTGCAGCCCTTTCGAGTTGACGTCCCCGATATACATGGATGGTCTCATGCGCACGGCCTCCAATCCTTCTAACACTTGTATACTATCGGCGGAATATTCCGATGTTTGCATCGACTCCTCGACGCGTTCAGGATTCCCGGCGGACAGCCCTGCCGGATATTCGGACAATTGATTCAATTCTTCACTCATACTTTTATAATAGAAAAACATGCAAATGTAAGCATTCGGGAGCAAAAAAACGAACGATCGCGCGAGTTGTTTCTCCTGCTCGCTCCTGGCGCGGCGTGGTATCCTGGTCGTTGTTCTCCTCGCGGCGGTGTTCGCGTACTCCTTTCTTTGTATATTTGCCCTGCCGAACCGGTCGAACATAATTACATGATACCACCAGTAAATCACACGGGCGATGACGAGGCCGAGCGCGTACTCCTCGAGAGCTTCGCGAGAGGAGAACGGGAAGCGTTCGCCAGCATCTACACGCGTCATGCCGACGCGCTGCTTTCCTATGGCGCGGGGCTTGGTTTCGACCGGGAAACACTGAAAGACGCGCTGCATGACATCTTTTACAAGCTATACGCCACCCCGCGCCTCGCGACGGGCGTCCGCGACGTCAAATCGTACCTCTTCCGCGCGCTCAGGAACAGGTTAATCAACGGGCGTCGAGGGGGGCAGCGGGAGACAAGCCTCGACCCTACCGGGCGGGAATTTTCGATAGAGGTCTCGATTGTCGACGCCCAGATCGAGGAAGAGGAGCGCTCGCGCGTTGCCACCGAGATCGAGCGCTACCTCAACGAGCTAACCCCGCGACAACGCGAGGCCATCTACCTTCGTTTCATCCAGGAGTTTGACTACGACGAGGTCGCCCGTCTTCTCGACATGACCCCGCACGCGGCCAGGAAGCTCGTCTCCCGCGCGATCGCGACCATCCGCGATCACTACCCGTTGCTGGTTATTTTTTTCCGCCTGTAGTTATTTTTTGTCCTGCCTCGTGGGGACAAAACCGTCACGGGGTTGTCTCTTATTCATCATGGACAAGAGATACGCGAAATACGACGCGTCCCGTTTCTCCACGGACCCCTTCTTTCTTTCCTGGAGACTACTGGACGATCCCGGGGCAAGGGCCTTCTGGGAAAGTTTCCGGGAGAGGCATCCCGGGAAGCGAGAAGAGATCGACGCGGCGATACGCGTCGTGGACTCCGCGCGGTTCAATCACGAAACATTACCGGCAGAAGAGATACGGCAAGAGGTAGAGCGGCTCTATCGCACGGTGCATCGTCTTCGCCGGTGGCGGTTAGCGAGGAAATGCGCGGTAGCGGCAAGCGTGCTCCTGGCATTGCTTCTCCCGGCGTTGTTTCTCGCGCGCGACGCGGGCAGTGATCCCCCGGGAGATCTTGCCGTGATGGTCGCCCGGGCGCGGCAGCAAAAAGTACGGTTAGAGCTGGCAGGCCGGCAGGTAGTGGAGTTAGAACGAGACGCGGTCATCGCCTACAAGCCGGATGGCGTCATCACGACCGGCAGCGATGAAAGCGAGCCGCTTGCCGGTCGCCGCGACACGATAGGCGAGATCCCCGTCGACCGCCTTGTTGTCCCGGACGGGAGGCGCGCGGAACTACTTCTCCCGGACGGCAGCAAGATCTGGTTAAACGCCGGCAGCGCGATTGAATTCCCTGCCCGTTTCCCCGCGGGCAGCCGGGAGGCGCGGGCGAGCGGTGAAATCTATATCGAGGTAGCGCCCGACGCGACACGCCCCTTTACCCTTCACGCCCCGCGCTTCTCCGTGAACGCGACGGGAACGACATTCCAGGTCACCGCCTATGCCGGGGAGCAGGAGCAATCGGTCGTGCTGGTAGAGGGAGAGATCTCGGTCATTCTCCCCGGTGAACTCCCCGTGCCGGTACATCCCTCCGGCCGCTTCGTCCTTGACGGCAATACCGGTCGCGTCGAGCGCGTGGACCCCCTTGATTACACCTCCTGGAAGGATGGCGTCCTTCGTTTCACGAACCGTCCATTGCGCGACGTGCTCGCGTCGCTCTCTCGTTACTACGGTATCCCGGTCGAGTACGAGGGCGAGGGCGAGGAGCGGCTTTCCGGCAAGCTCATCCTCCTTGATGACCTGACGACGGTCCTGGAGAACATCTCCGTCATCATCCCGTCTCGCCACGAGGTGCGCGAAGAGGGCGTGATCGTGCGGAGCGGCAAGAAATAGACACGAACACATATTGACAACACGTATACAATTATGAAAACAATCATCCTTTTTCTCGCGCTCTCCCTTTTCTTTCCCGGCGTCGTGCTCGCGGACGGTCAAGAGGAGCGATTCACCTTTAATTTCCGCGACCGTTCCATCACGGAGATCCTTTCTGCCGTGGAGGCGGGTAGCGGGTATGCATTTCTTTTCCCCGGGCAGGTGGAGGTGATGCTACGCGAGCGGGTAAACCTGCACGTGGAAGCGGTGACCATCGACGAGTTACTTACGCGTCTCTTCCTTTCCACCGGCCTCGTCTACACGATTGTTGACAGGCAAGTGCTCGTCACGCGCACCGACTCTCCTGCCCGCGCCGACACCACGCGCGTGGTCGTCACCGGCCAGGTTGTCGACGAAGAGGGACTACCGCTTGCCGGCGCCACGATACGCGTCAAAGAGACCTCCACCGGCGTCGCGACGAACCGCGAGGGGGTTTTCTCGTTGACGCTAACGGGAGACAAGGCCGCGACACTCGTTGTCTCCTTCGTGGGCATGGAAACGAGGGAGATCCCCCTGACCCCGGGAGTGACGCGTTACGATGTCGCGCTCGTCCCCTCCGAGACGACGCTCGGCGAGGTAGTCGCTTTCGGTTACTTCTACCGGCGTAACGACAACTTCACCGGGTCGGCGATCACGGTCAGTGGCGAGGAACTCAAGCGCGTCAACGCGAACAACCTTGTCCGTGCCATCGAGGCCTTCGACCCTTCTTTCAAGGTGCTACAAGATAATCTCTCCGGCTCGGACCCGAACAAGATGCCCAACATCAACGTCCGCGGCACCTCCTCGGTCCCCACGGGAGCGGGCGAGGTTCTCCGGCGAGACAACATCAACAGTTCGGTAAACCTCCCCACTTTTATCCTCGACGGTTACGAGGTAGGCGTGGAGAAGATACATGACCTGGACATGAACCGCGTGGCGTCGATCTCCCTGTTAAAAGACGCGGCGGCCACCGCGATCTACGGCTCGAGGGCGGCCAACGGCGTGCTCGTGATCACTACAATAGCTCCCGCCGGGGGAAAGCAGCGCGTCTCCTACCACTACGAGCTGACGCCCTCCTTCCCGGATCTCTCTTCCTACGACGTGCTCGACGCCGCCGAGAAGCTGGAATACGAGCGCCTCGCCGGTGTTTACGAAACGGAGGGCGTCTCCCTGGACGAGCAGCAGGAATTATATTACCGCAAACTATATAACGTGCTCAGTGGCGTGAACACCTACTGGCTTGCGTCGCCCGTGAAGAACGCCTTCGGCCACAAGCACTCCCTTTTCATCGAGGGTGGCTCGCCGGTCGTCCGTTACGGGATCAGCGCGCAATATCAATCCATGCCCGGCGTGATGAAACGCTCCTCCCGCGATCGTCTTGGCATGGACGTCGAGCTCTCCTACAACATGAACCGCGTGATTCTCTTCAAGAACACCCTCTCCGTCGCCAGTGTCAACGGGAACGATTCCCCCCACGGCAGTTTCGCGGAATACGTCCGCGTGAACCCCTATTACCCGCGAAGCGACGAGAGGGGGCGCGTCATCCGCGAGATAGACACCTGGAGAGATCGCGGCGGCGCCGGGGGCGGCATCCGCGACAACGTCGTGCTAAATCCCCTCCACGACGCCTCCCTCGGGAGCTTCAGTAAATCCGGTTACCTGGAGATCAGCGAGCTCTTCACGGCCGAGTGGAACATCATCCCCGGCCTCCGCCTGCGCGGGTTGCTCGGCTTTACGCGGAAAAATACCTCGGGGGACAACTTCGTCTCGCCAGACGCCAACGAATTTTACTTCTACGGCTTTGAAGACCTGGCCAAACGCGGGAGGTACACGTACAATGACGCCAAGGAGTGGCATGTTGACGGGAGCGCCACGCTCACGTGGAGCGGCGACGCGGGCGATCATTTCTTTCACCTCGCCGCCGGGACGAACATACGCGCCGGGGAAACGAGAACAAAATCATTCACCGCGATCGGTTTTACCAACGACCGCTTCACCGACATCGGCTAAGATCGGAGAGCACAC
>JAITJA010000109.1 GCA_031279175.1 Odoribacteraceae bacterium | reverse complement strand
ATTGGGTCCGATGACGGCGACGTGTTGGAGGGTGGGGGAGAGCGGCAGTAGGCTATCGTTTTTCAGCAAGACGATGGATTGCAGGGCGGCTTCCAGTGCCAGCGCGCGGTGTTCCGGGGCGTGCACGCGTCGCGTGTCGTTGGCGTCTCCCCGGTAGGGGTTATCGAATAACCCGAGGCGGAATTTCACCCGCAACACGTCTGCTACCCGTTCGTCGATGACTTTCATGGAGACTTTTTTCTCGTGGATTGCCTGCCGGAGCGGGAGTATGAAGTCCCCGGGGGGCGTGAAATTCGTCCGGGTGTTCAGCCCCGCGTTTACCGCTCGCGCGGCGGCGTCTACCGGCGAGGCGCTCACGCGGTGTTTCGTCATCAGGAACTCCACGGCCTCGCTGTCCGAGACGACGTAGCCGTCAAATCCCCACTCGTCGCGGAGTATACCGGTGAGGAAACGATGACTGCCCGTTACCGGTATCCCGTCATAGTCATTGTAGGAGCTCATCACTCCCATGGCCCCCGCTTCCGCGACGCCGACGCGGAAAGGTTCGAGATAGATCGTCCTCATCTCCCTCGGCGTGACGGCCGGGTCTGTCCTCGTGCCCGCGTCCCGTCCTCCGGCCGGCGCGCTGTACACGGCGAAATGCTTTGGCGTGGAGGCTAACCCGCGCGCTTGCAGTCCGCGGATCATCATCCTTCCGAGCTCGCCAACGAGGTAGGGGTCTTCACTGTAACACTCCACGACCCGTCCCCAGCGCGGGTCGCGGGCCACGTCCAGTATCGGTGAATAGATGTTCGTGTAGCCGAGCGCCAGCGCCTCTGTGGCCGTGACGTCGGCAATCGCCGCCACCAGGTCGCGGTTCCATGACGCACCTTGCCCGCATTGTGCCGGGAACATCGTCGCGCGGTCGTGGCACAGTCCGCGGATTCCCTCGTTCGTGAAGTCCACGGGGATACCGAGCCGCGTTTCCTCGACAAACCAGCGCTGGATGGCCTGGCGATTCCTGACGCTGGCCGCGTAAGGATAGGAGATCCGCGCGCCGAAGCGCCCCAGGCCGTTTGCCTGCTCGTCGATGTTGGCGATGCCGTCTTTCCAGATTTCTTGTTTCCAGGAGGCGACGGGCGCGCTGTCCTGCAGGACGCGTCCCGAGCCGTAGAGGGTCGCCATCTGGCAGGTCTTTTCCTCTACCGTCATCCTCGACAGGAGGTCGGCCACGCGGCGCTCTATCGTCTCGGCGGGATCCTCGTACGCGTCCTTTACCCCGTTCTTGTTGAAGTCGATCCATCCCGCCTTGTAAATCCCCTGGCCGGTGACGGGGGACGCGAGCAGTGCCGCGCTTATTAATAATAGTGTCCGCGGGATCATGCTTGCCGCTATACTTTTCATGTTCTGGTGTTCTTTTAAAGGTGTTATTATTTAAAGTTATTCACTGCCGTTCCCCTGCCGTTCCCCCCTGCCGTTTTCCTTTACTACTTGTCGCTCATCTCGAGCACCAGCTCACCGCCGGCGACGATCTCGGCGAAGTCAATGTAAGGGCGATCCAGGGGGACGCCGTTCAGGGTGATGTTCACCGGGTAGATGTTCCGCGGCCCGTTGTTCCTGGCCACGACGCGGAAGCGCTTCCCGTTGCCCACGTCAATCGTTGCCTCATCGGCGAGCGGGCTGCCGATCACGAAGCGACCACCGGCCGGCTCTACCTGGTAGAGGCCGACGGCCGACAAGATGTACCACGCGGACATCTGCCCCACGTCCTCGTTCCCCGGGAGGCCGTCCGGGCCGTCGCGATAGAGCGTCGAGAGGATCTCCCGCGCGCGTTCCGCCGTCTTCCTCGGCTGTCCGGCAAGCGCGTAGAGATAAGGCACGTGATGCCCCGGCTCGTTGCCGTGCGCGTACTGCCCGATCATCCCGCTGATGTCCGGCGAGGCGTCCGCCCCGAGATCCCCCTCGACGATGAAGAGCGAGTCGAGCTTCTCCACGAAGCGCTCGCTCCCGCCAAATAACCCGATCAAGCCCTCCACGTCGTGCGGCACGAGCCACGTGTATTGCCACGCGTTTCCCTCGGTGTAATCGTTCGCCCTGTGGGCCGCGTTGAAGGGATCAAAGGGCTCGCGGAAACTGCCGTCAGCACGCCGTCCCCGCGCCAGTCCCGTCGAGGAATCAAAGCAATAACGATAGGCCAGGGAACGCCGGGAGAAGTACGCGTGCACGGCCGTGTCGCCCTCCTGTAATGCCGCGCGCGCCAATGCCCCGTCCGCTAACGCGTACTCGAAGGTCGTGGCCACCGACTCGTTGTAGAGGTCGCAGGGGATGTAACCGTACTGCTTCAATAGTCCCATCCCCCGCTCGTCCAGCATCGCCGACGCGCGCGCCGCCTCGATTGCCAGCTTGCGGTCAAAGCCCGCGTAGCCCTTCATGATCGCGTCCGCCACGACCGGGATCGCCGGGTTGCCTACCATGCAATCCGTCTCGCATCCGACCAGATGCCATACCGGTAACTTTCCCTGCTGCTTGTAAATGGCGAGCATCGCGTTTATCCAGTCATCGACCCTGCCCGGGTGGATGATCGTCGCTAACGGGTGCGCGGCGCGATACGTGTCCCAGAGCGAGAAGGTAGTGTAATTCACGAATCCCTCGCCGGTATGCACCTGCCCGTCGGCCCCGCGGTAATCGCCGTTCGCGTCGCAGAATAACGACGGGGCAATCATCGTGTGATAAAGAGCGGTATAAAACACGCGCTTTACCGTCTCGTCACCCGTCTTGATCTTGATCTTCCCCAGTTCCCGTTCCCATGCTGCCGAGGCCTGTCGCGCCGTCGCCTCGAAATCCCAGCCCGGCAACTCCGCCTCCAGGTTCAGTAGCGCGTTTGTCGTGCTCGTCGGCGAGAGCGCCACCTTCGCGAGCAACTCCCGCGCGTTAGCGTCGAAGAGCAACTTCCCGTGCACGCGCCGCGCCCGTGTCGAGTCTCCATCGCGAGGCTCTCCACCGTCAAAGAGTTGTAACGAACGAACAGGCCGCGAGAAACGGGCCGCGAAGAACACGCGCTGGTCGCGCGCCCAACCGGACGAGTAACGATAGCCGACGACAGTGCTATCATCCAGGCGAGAGAGGAATCCCTCGACGGGAGCGTCCCACCCCGTGCCGTTCTCGAGGTCAATGACCACGGCGGGCGCCACCTCCCGGGGGAACACGTAACGATGCAACCCGACGCGTTCCGTGGCCGTCAACTCGACGTCAACACCGTAGCGGTCGAGGCGCGTGGCGTAATAGCCCGGGCGGGCGCGCTCGTTGACGCGCGAGAAGTAAGACCACGTGCCGGAGGAAGGATCGTCCACGTTCCCGCGCGCGATCTTGACCTCTCCCGTGACGGGCATCAACGATATGTCGGCAAGATCACCGATCCCGGTCCCGCTGAGGTGCGTGTGGCAGAACCCCGTCACGGTCGTGTCGGAAAAATGATAGCCCGACGTCCAGTCCCACCCGCGCGGGAGGCTCGTCGGGCCAAGCTGTACCATCCCGAAAGGGACGCTAGCCCCCATGAAGACGTGACCGTGACCACCCGTCCCGATCCACGGGTCAACATAACGAACGAGGGAATCCTCCCGCGCCCAACACCCTACCATGAAGGTGATAATCACCATCACCAGGTAACAAGTAACATTCTTTTTCATCGCGTATCGATTAATGGTTGAAGCAGCAAGTTTAAGCATTTCCGGCGGCCCCGGCAACACGGCGCGCGCCTTGTTCTCGGCGAACGGAAGCCACCCTTCTCACCGTGATCTCCCTGTTTCCCGGCACGTTCATTAATTAGATCGGGTTAAAATTGTTAGTATCCTACTGAATTTGCAGTTTTCAAGCTTTGTAAGCTATCACATTTAATATACATTCGCGGGAAACTTAGGAATTAGAACCAAAAGTGTAAGAATAATATTAAATTGAAAGTGCACGTGCAAAATCTGTCCGATCATATCATGGATATTGCCCAAAACGCTATCCGGGCCAACGCGACCCGGGTCGAGATTGATGTAGAAGAAAGTGAGGCGCGTGACGCGCTCGTTCTCGTCATTCGCGATAACGGCGACGGGATGGATGCAGACACCGTGCAGCGGGTGACGGACCCCTTCTTCACGAGCCGGACAACGCGCAAGGTGGGGCTGGGCGTCCCGCTCCTCAAGCAGAACGCGGAGGCCACCGGCGGCAGGCTCTCTATCCGCTCTGCCCCAGGCAAGGGTACCGCGGTGGAAGCTACCTTTAGCCGCTCGCACCTGGATCGTCCCCCCGTCGGCGACATTGCCGGAACGATCGTCCTGCTGGCGGCGGCGAACCCGGGCATGGAGGTGCGCTACCGGTATGTTACCGACAAGGGAACGTACACTTTTTCCTCCGGCGAGACGAGGACGTTCCTCGGCGACACGCCACTGGATGACCCGGAGATCGTCGCGGCCCTCCGGGAGATGATCGCGGAAAATATCAAGGATATACAAGTATAAATAAAGAACCTTTCAGCATGGAAAAAATCAAAACACTCGCGGATCTCAAGCGGATCAAGGAGAACGTTCAGGCGAAGATCGACCTGCGCGAAAAGAGCGAGCAGTCAGGAGAGTTAATCCAGATCAAGGTGGCCATGGCTACTTGCGGGATCGCCGCCGGGAGCAAGGAGGTCATGAATTATTTCATCGATCACCTCGAGGAAAACGGGATACGCGCGGTGGTGACGCAAACAGGATGCATGGGATATTGTTACGCCGAGCCTACCGTGGAGATTACCAAGCCCGGACGAGAGCCAATCGTCTTCGGGGAGGTGACTACCAAGAGAGCCGGGGAGATCATCCAGAAGTACCTGAAGAACGACGAGCTGGTCGAGGGGATCATCCCCGTGAATTATCACACGATCCAGGAATAGACATTCATCCATAATCTATATACCAACATGAGCTATAAAATGCACGCGCTCGTCTGCGGGGGAACCGGTTGCCGGGCATCCAACAGCCAGGACATCATCGCGAAATTGCAGGAGGCACTGGAGAAGAAAAAACTCGCCGGGGAGGTGCAGGTGATCGCTACCGGATGCTTCGGGTTTTGCGAGCAAGGGCCGATCGTGAAGATCATGCCCGATAATACTTTCTACACCCGCGTGAAGCCGGACGACGCCGAGGAGATCATCGCCGAGCATATCATCAAGGGAAGAAAGGTGGAACGACTCCTGTACAAGGACCCGGAACGAAAGGAGAGCGTGAGCGACTCCAAGCACATGAGCTTCTACCGGAAACAACTGCGCGTCGCCTTGCGCAACTGCGGGTTTATCGACCCCGAAAATATCGAGGAGTACATCGGGAGAGACGGCTACGCCGCGCTCGCCAAGTGCCTGGGTGAAATGACGCCGCGAGAGGTGATCGACGAGATCAAGCTTTCCGGCCTGCGCGGTAGGGGCGGCGGCGGGTTTCCCACCGGTCTCAAGTGGGAATTTGCCGGGAAATACCAGGCCGACCAGAAGTACGTCGTCTGCAATGCCGACGAGGGCGACCCGGGCGCGTTCATGGATCGCTCGATCATGGAAGGCGACCCGCACTCCGTCATCGAGGCAATGGCCATCTGCGGGTATAGCATCGGGGCAAGCAAGGGATTGGTATACATCCGCGCCGAGTACCCACTGGCCATCCAACGACTGAAGATCGCCATCCAGCAAGCCAACGAATACGGGCTGCTGGGAGAGCGAATCCTCGACAGCGACTTCAACTTCTCCATCGAGCTGCGCTACGGCGCCGGCGCGTTCGTCTGCGGCGAGGAAACCGCCCTCATCCACTCGATGGAGGGCGCGCGCGGCGAGCCTACCATGAAACCACCCTTCCCCGCCGAGTCGGGCTACCTGAACCGGCCAACGAACGTGAACAACGTGGAAACGTTCGCCAACATCCCCGTGATCATCATGAAAGGGGCCAACTGGTTCAACAAAATCGGTACGGAACGCTCGAAAGGCACTAAAGTCTTCGCCCTCGCCGGGAAAATCAATAACGTCGGGCTGATCGAGGTACCAATGGGTGCTACCCTCCGGGAAGTCATCTACGAGATCGGCGGCGGCATCAAGAACGGGAAAAAATTCAAGGCCGTGCAAACCGGCGGTCCCTCCGGCGGGTGTCTCACGGAGAAGCACCTCGACATCCCCATTGACTTTGATAACCTGCTCGCCTCCGGTTCCATGATGGGATCAGGGGGAATGATCGTCATGGACGAGGACGACTGCATGGTCTCCGTGGCCAAGTTCTACCTTGACTTCACCGTCGAGGAGTCGTGCGGGAAATGCACCCCCTGTCGCGTCGGCAACAAACGCCTGTACGAGATCCTCGACAAGATCACGCGGGGAAACGGCGAGCTCTCCGACATAGACCACCTCCGCAACCTCGGCAAGGTAATCAAGGATACCGCCCTCTGCGGGCTGGGACAAACGTCGCCAAACCCCGTGCTCTCCACCCTCGACAACTTCCTCGACGAGTACCTCGCCCACGTCAAGGAACGCAAGTGCCCCGCGGGAAGGTGCAAGGAACTACTCTCCTACGTGATCGACCCCGTGCTCTGCATCGGGTGCACACTCTGCACGCGTACCTGCCCGACAAACGCTATCAGCGGGACGCGCAAGGAACCACACGTCATCGACGCGGAGAAATGTATCAAGTGCGGCACGTGCATCAACAAATGTAAACTCAAGGCCATCTCCGTCCAGTAACGGAATCAACACCCAATCATCATGGAACAAACAATCAAACTGCAAATAGACCGGAAACGCGTGGAAGTCCCCCGCGGCACCTCCCTCCTCGACGCCGCGCGAGGAATCGGCATTCGCGTCCCCTCCCTCTGCTACATGAACCTGCAAGGCATGTGCATCACCAACCTCCCCGCCTCCTGCAGAATATGCGCGGTAGAAATCGAGGGAAGGAGAAACCTCGCGCCGGCCTGCTCCACGCGTTGCGAGGAGGGAATGAACGTCACCACCACCAGCGCGCGCGTGATGAACGCGCAGAAAACTGTCCTCGAGCTGATCCTCTCGGATCATCCCACCGACTGCCTCGTCTGCCCGAAATCAGGGAACTGCGAGCTGCAAGAGATGGCCGCGCGACTTAAAATAAGGGAAATACCCTTCAAGGGAGCGTCATCGAACCGCGTGAAAGAGACCTCCCCGTCAATCATCCGCGACATGAACAAGTGCATCTACTGCCGTCGTTGCGAGATGATGTGCAACAAGGTACAAACCGTCGGGGCGCTCGCCGCCATCAACCGGGGTTTCGACTCCACCATCTCTCCCGCCTTCGAGATGCCGCTCCGGGATTCCGGGTGCACCTACTGCGGGCAATGCGTCGCCGTCTGTCCCGTCGGCGCGCTCACCGAGAACGACCACACCAACCGATTGCTGGAAGACCTCGCCAACCCCGCCAAAACCGTCATCGTGCAAACCGCGCCGGCCGTCCGCGCCGCCCTCGGGGAGGAATTCGGGATGCCGGTCGGAACGCCTGTCACCGGGAAGATGGTCTCCGCCCTGCGCGCCCTCGGCTTCAACAAGGTCTTCGACACCGACTTCGCCGCCGATCTCACCATCATGGAAGAAGGCTCCGAGCTACTCGACCGCCTCTCCCGCTTCCTCGCCGGCGACAAGAGCGTCGCCCTCCCGATCCTCACCTCCTGCTGCCCGGCATGGGTGAATTTCTTCGAGCACCATTTCCCTGACATGCTGGAAATCCCCTCCTCGGCCCGCTCGCCGCAACAAATGTTCGGCGCTATCGCCAAAACATGGTGGGCGCGACAAACGGGAGTCAAACGCGAAGAGCTGGTCGTCGTCTCCATCATGCCCTGCCTGGCAAAGAAATACGAGTGCGCCCGCGACGAGTTCAAGGTCGATGGCGATCCCGACGTCAATTACTCCCTCTCCACCCGCGAGCTGGCCAGCCTCCTCAAGCGGGCCAACATCGACTTCAACGCGCTCCCCGATGACGACTTCGACAATCCGATGGGGGAATCCTCCGGCGCTAGCGTCATCTTCGGGGCGTCCGGCGGGGTCATGGAAGCGGCCCTCCGCACGGCCCACGAGCTTTACACCGGGAAAAAACTCGAGAACGTGAACTTCGAGAACGTCCGCGGCTTGCAAGGCCTCAAGAAAGCCACCGTCGACCTGAACGGCTTCCAGCTGAAAATCGGCGTCGCCCACGGGCTTGGTAACGCCCGCGCGCTACTCGAGGAGATAAGAGAAGGAAAATCGGAATACCACGCGATCGAGATCATGGCCTGCCCCGGCGGCTGTATCGGTGGTGGCGGGCAACCGTTGCATCACGGCGATTCTAACCGGCTCAAGGCTCGCGCCAGGGCGCTATACGCCGAGGACGAGGGGAAAACGCGCCGCAAATCGCACGAGAATCCGTACATCATCAAGCTCTACGAGGAGTTCCTCGGCAAACCGCTCGGCGAGAAAGCCCACCACCTCCTCCACACCTCCTATTTCAACAAGGGAAAGGAGATCCGGGAACAATAAAATAAAGGAATCATGACCACCATTACATTACCCAAGTGCGCGATCGAAACGCTGGTGAAGATCTGCGCTAAACACGATAATCAACCGGGAGAGCTGATCAATATCCTCCACGAGGCACAGGGAACGCTCGGCTACCTGCCGCGCGAGGTGCAAGAAGTGATTGCCCGCCAGCTACGCGTCCCCGTGTCGCGGGTTTACGGCGTCGTCACCTTCTACTCCTTTTTCACGATGACCCCGAAAGGCAAGCACCCCATCTCCGTCTGCATGGGCACGGCCTGCTACGTTCGCGGCGCGGAAACAATCCTTGACGAGTTCAAGCGTCGCCTGGAAATCAATGCAGGAGGCGTCACCCCCGACGGGCAGTTCTCCCTCGACAGCCTTCGTTGCGTTGGCGCTTGTGGCCTGGCCCCGGTCGTCCTCGTCGGCGAGAAGGTCTACGGGCGCGTCACCCACGCCGAAGTCGAGAAAATCATCACCGAACACGCCGAGAAATCCAGTTAGATAAACGGGAAATTGAAGTAAGGAAAACCGCGGTGGACGAGCAAAAGCACGCGTGGCCGCGGTGTACGCGTGTTTTCTTTCCCGTCGTGAAGACGCGATGAGCGCTCGTTTCTTACCCCTTTTCTCTCGCTTCATTCTTCCCCGGGACCCGGGTTAACGGACGTTTTTCTGGTAAATTCTCGCGGAAGAATCGCTAATACCCTCGCGAGAATCGCTGATTCCCTCGAAAGAATTGGCGGTCTTTTCGCCCGGCGCACCCTTGCCCTCTTGAAGATCCTGTCCGGATAGAACCGCGTTAGCCCCGCGACAAGTCGCACCTGTCTTTCACGAATGACAAAAAAGTCGTACTTTCGCCCCGCTTGCTTCAAGCGACTCGTTTACAAAACACCGTAGCATGTCAAAAAGAATAACACTCAAGAAAGGTCTTGACATCAAACTACAAGGAGAGGCAGACGCGAGGAAAATATTCCGCGTGTCAAGCGATCTCTACGCGGTCAAGCCTACCGACTTCCGGGCGCTCGTCCCCAGGCTCGAGGTCAGGGTTGGTGACGCGGTACGCGCGGGCGACCCCCTGTTCTCGGACAAGTACAGGCCGGAAGTGAAATTCACCGCGCCGGTCAGCGGGGTTATCGACGCCATCTGCCGGGGAGAAAAACGGCAACTCCTCGCCGTCACCGTGAAAGCCGACGAGAAAATCACCTACAAGCGTTTCGACGTCCCACCCGCCGGCAAACTCTCCCGGGAAAAGATCATCGAGCTACTCCTCGAGAGCGGCCTCTGGCCGTTGATCAAGCAACGCCCATACGACATTATCGCCGATCCCTCCGCCCGTCCCGTGGCCATTTTCGTTACAGCCTTCGACTCCAGCCCGCTGGCGCCGGACTACCGCGTGCTCTTGCAGAACGACGCGGCGGCCATCCGGGCAGGTCTCGAGGCACTGGACACGCTCGCCGGCGGGGCGCTACACGTCAACGCGAGAGAGAAAGACGACTGGCACTTCCCGGACAACGCGCGCGTTAACTACTTCTCCGGGCCGCACCCCGCCGGCAACGCGGGCGTGCAGATCCACCACCTCGCCCCCCTCCACAAGGGAGAGATCGCGTGGGTAGTAAACCTTCCCGACGCGGCGCTCATCGGGCGATTCCTCTTGGGCGGTCAGGTCGACCCCCGGAAGACCATCGCCCTTGCCGGGTCGGAAGTAACGGAACCCGCGTACATCGAAACGATCGCCGGCGCGCGTATCGGGAGCATCGTCGAGGGACGGTTACGCGACCGGGGTCGCCAGCGCGTCATCTCCGGCAATGTCCTCACCGGCGACCGGGTAGAGATGGACTCCTTCCTGGGCTTCTACCACCAGATGCTCACCGTGATCCCCGAAGGCGACCGCCCCGAGTTCCTCGGCTGGGCCATGCCCGGGTTCGACAAATTCTCCATGTCGCGCACCTTCCCCTCCTTCCTCTTCCCGGGGAAGCGCTACCGCCTGGACACGAACTACCACGGCGAGCAACGGGCTTTCGTCGCGAGCGGGCAATACGAGAAAGTCCTCCCGATGGACATCCTCCCCGTCTACCTGCTCAAGGCGATCCTTGCCGGGGATATCGAGAAAATGGAGCAACTCGGCATCTACGAGATCGCCCCGGAAGACCTCGCCCTATGCGAGTTCGCGTGCACCTCGAAGATCCCGGTACAAGAAATAGTCGCCGACGGGATCGCGTTAATGATGAAAGAACTGACGTGACAAAAACAAATAACAAATGAAATTCCTACGCTCGTTCCTGGATAAACACAAGCCGGCCTTCGAAAAAGGCGGGAAATACAGCGCGTTGCACTCCCTCTTCGCCGGCGTGACCTTCCTTTACGTGCCCGACCGCGTGACGCGTTCCGGTTGTGCCATCCGCGACGCCGTCGACCTCAAACGAATGATGAGCGTCGTGGTGCTCGCCCTTGTCCCCGCGTTACTCTTCGGCATGTACAACGTCGGCTACCAGCACTTCCTCGCGACGGGAGGCGAACCCGGCTTCTGGTCGCTCTTCCTCCACGGCTTCTGGCGCGTGCTACCGATGATCGTCGTGTCGTACGTGGTAGGTCTTGGCATAGAATTCACCGCCGCCCAGCTCCGCGGCCACGAGATCAACGAGGGATTCCTCGTCTCGGGGCTACTCATCCCGATGGTCATGCCCGTCACCGCCCCGTTATGGATGGTCGGCCTCTCCACGGCCTTTGCCGTCATCATCGGCAAAGAGATCTTCGGTGGAACCGGCATGAATATCTGGAACCCGGCACTGCTGGCCCGCGCCTTCTTCTTCTTCTCCTACCCGTCGCGCGTGAGTGGTGACAAAGTATGGGTCGACGGCCTGGCCGACGGCGTGTCGCGGGCAACGCCACTCGCGGAAGCCTACCAGGGAACCCCCTTCACGCACGACCTGGGAACGATGTTCTGGGGACTCATCCCCGGTTCTATCGGAGAGACCTCCGCGTTCTGCATCCTCCTTGGCGCCGTCTTACTACTCGTCACGGGCGTGGCAAGCTGGAAAATCATGCTCGCCGTCTTTATCGGCGGGGCCGGCACGGCCTTACTGCTGCAACACGCGCTACCCGACGCCAACCCATACAGCCACGTCACCGTCGCCCGTCACCTCCTCGCGGGAGGATTCGCCTTCGGCGCGGTCTTCATGGCCACCGACCCCGTGACCGCTGCCCAAACCGCCGCCGGGAAATGGATCTACGGCCTGCTCGTCGGAATCGTCGCCATCGTCATCCGGGTGCTCAATCCCGGCTACCCGGAAGGAATGATGCTAGCCATCCTCCTGATGAACACCTTCGCGCCACTCATCGACTGGTGCGTCGTGCAACGCAACGTCGCGCGCAGGCTCAAACGAGGAAAAATACCCGCTTGACGCGATCCCTCACCATTACTTGACAAAGACATGAACAAAGAAAGCAACAAATACACCTTCCTCTTCTCAACCGTCATGGTACTCGTCGTGGCGGTCGTCCTCACGATCGTCTCCACCGGACTGCAACCCCGGCAAAACGAAAACATCGAGAACGAGAAACGGCAAAACATCCTCCGCTCCGTCAAGATCAACGTCACCAGGGACGCGTCACGGGAAGCATTCAATACCTACATCACGCGGCAATTCATCGTCAACACCAGCGGGGAAGAAATCCCCGGTGATGCCTTCGCCATCGACCCCGGGAAGGAAATAAAAAAAGCTCCCGGGGAACGACGACTACCCGTCTTCATCGCCCGCGTCAACGGGGAAACCAAGTACATACTACCCGTGCGCGGCGCCGGGCTATGGGGACCGCTATGGGGATACATCTCCCTGAACGAGGACAAAAACACCATCTTCGGGGCCGTCTTCGACCACAAGGGAGAAACCCCAGGGCTCGGTGCGGAGATCACGCGCGACGACTTCCAGTCGCGCTTCGACGGTAAAACACTCTTCGACGGAGAAACACTCGTCTCCATCCGCGTCGAGAAAGGCGGGAAAGCCACCGGCACACACGAGGTCGACGCCATCTCCGGCGGCACGATCACCTCGAAAGGCGTCGAGGCCATGCTCAAGAATAGCCTGACCTCCTATGAACCCTTCCTAAAATCACTACCATGAAAATACTCACCGCCAAAAACCGACAGCTACTGCTCGGCCCGCTAAATAAAAACAACGCGATCCTCGTGCAGATCCTCGGCATCTGCTCGGCCCTCGCCGTCACAGCCAAGATGGAACCGGCCCTCGTCATGGGACTCTCCGTCACCGCCGTCACCGCCCTCGCCAGCCTCATCCTCTCGTCACTCCGCGACGCCATCCCCACCCGCGTCCGCATTATCGTCCAGCTCGTCGTCGTCTCCGCGCTCGTCATCATCATCGACCAGCTCCTTAAGGCCTTCGCCTACGACGTCAGCAAGCAACTCTCCGTCTTCGTGGGCCTGATCATCACCAACTGTATCATCATGGGACGCGTCGAGGCATTCGCCCTGGCCAACAAACCCTGGCCATCGCTCCTCGACGGCGCCGGTAACGGCATCGGCTACGCGATCGTCCTGCTCGTCATCGCCTTCTTCCGCGAGCTACTCGGCTCCGGAACCCTCTTCGGTGCACGCGTCATCCCCCGGGCCCTCTACAACTGGGGATACGCGGACAACGGCCTCATGATCCTGCCACCCATGGCCCTCATCCTTGCGGGCGTCATCATCTGGATACACAGGGCAAGAAACAAAGAACTCATCGAACAATAACCACATGGAAAACCTCGTTAACATATTCATCCGCTCGACCTTCATCGACAACATGATCTTCGCCTACTTCCTCGGGATGTGCTCATACCTGGCCGTCTCCAAAACGGTCAAGACATCCGTCGGGTTAGGCGTCGCCGTGGCCTTCGTCCTCCTCGTCACGGTCCCCGTCAACTACCTCATCAATGCATACCTCCTCTCCCCCGGCGCCCTCGCGTGGCTCTTCCCGGCGGGAGCCACCATCGAC
>JAITJA010000175.1 GCA_031279175.1 Odoribacteraceae bacterium | reverse complement strand
GGCCCGGCGGGCAGAAATCCCGAACATTTTCCTACCTTCGCGTCACGAATCACTCGAAAAATAAAACCCATGGCAACCTATCTAGACGATGTATCGAGAACTTTCGGGGAATATTTACTTGTCCCCGGCTTGACCACGAAACAATGCGTACCGGGAAACGTCTCCCTGAAAACCCCGCTGGTGAAATTCAAGAGGGGCGAAACCCCGGCGATCGCGCTGAATATCCCGTTCGTGTCGGCCATCATGCAGTCGGTCTCGGACGCGGGCCTGGCCATCGCGCTGGCGCGTAACGGCGGTCTCTCGTTTATCTTCGGCTCGCAACCCGTGGAAACGCAGGCGGAAATGGTGCGAAAGGTCAAGAAGTTCAAGGCGGGATTCGTCACCAGTGACTCGAACCTGAAGCCCGATAATACCCTCGCCGACGTGGTCGCGCTGACCCGGGTGACCGGACACACGACTATCGGTATCACGCACGACGGGTCGCCCAACGGGAAGCTCCTGGGCCTGGTAACCAGCCGCGATTACCGGGCAGAAAGAGACCCGGGAGACCGGCCCGTGAAGGAGTTCATGACCCCGTTCTCGAAGCTCACGGTGGGCGAGATCGGCTTGTCGCTCACGGAGGCAAACCAGGTGATCTGGGATCACAAGCTGAACACGTTGCCGATCATCGACAAGGAGCAAAACCTCGTTTACTTCGTCTTCCGGAAAGATTACGATAGCCACAAGAATAATCCCGACGAGCTGTTGAACACGACAGATAAAACGCTGCTCGCCGGTGCCGGGATAAACACGCGCGATTACGAGCGACGCGTGCCCGCGCTCGTGGACGCCGGCGTGGACGTGCTTTGCGTCGATTCGTCGGACGGCTTCTCCGAGTGGCAGTCCGACGCGATCCGCTGGATCAAGCAAGAATACAACGGGCGCGTGCTGGTCGGGGGCGGTAACATCGTGGACCCCGAGGGCTTCCGGCACCTGGTGGCAGCCGGCGCCGACTTCGTGAAGGTGGGCATCGGCGGCGGGTCAATCTGCATCACGCGCGAACAAAAAGGGATCGGGCGCGGGCAAGCTACCGCGATCATCGACGTGGCAACGGCACGCGACGCTTATTATAAAGAGACGGGCGTGTACGTGCCGGTGTGCAGCGACGGCGGCCTGGTGCACGATTACCACATGGTGCTGGCCCTGGCAATGGGCGCCGACTTCCTGATGATGGGCCGCTATTTCGCCCGCTTCGACGAGTCGCCCACGAAGAAACTCAAGATCGGTAACAATTACGTGAAAGAATACTGGGGCGAGGGGTCTAACCGCGCCCAGAACTGGCAACGCTACGACATGGGAGGCTCCGAATCACTGAAATTCGAGGAAGGCGTTGACAGCTACGTCCCCTACGCCGGGAAGATGAAGGATAACCTGGAGGTCACGCTGGGGAAAATCAAGGCCACCATGTGCAGCTGCGGCGCGATCACGATCGAGGAGCTGCAAAAAAACGCGAAAATCACGCTGGTCTCATCCACGAGTATCGTGGAAGGGGGCGCTCACGACGTTATTTTAAAAGAATAATCCTGTAAAAGAAAGCGATTATCGTGGAATTTTTCCACGCGACGACGGGGCGAACGACAGGTTTTCCCCGGTAATCCCCCTCGTTACCTGGTGATTCGCCAGGTGGCACGTGAATTGTTGTTTCTACAAGCGGAAAACAACAGCAAAAACGGGAATCATGAAAGCAAATGCAATTACCAAGAATCAAGAAGAACACTACGAGCTGTTCTTCGAGCCAAACGACTTGCCACGGGTGCAATACCTGTTGGAAACCAAGCAGTTTTTTAACCTCGGCAAACTGAAAAATTGCATCGAGGATAATGCCAGCATCAAGCTGCGCCTCTCTTTGAAAGAACAAGGCGCGCGGGCGACAGCGCAGTTGTTCGAGTATTTTTTCCACGCCTACGAGCCGGTATCACCGGTCATGGAGTTCGAAAACACGGAAGCAGAGGCCATCGCCCTTTCAGGAATCGTGTAACTAAAGAGATCGCGAGAAACTATTTCAGGTTTTCGCGATTTCGCGTTTCAAGAAAAGCCCACTGATGAACCCGGAAAAGATCCTGCTGCATTATTATAACCCGACATCGCGAGTATTTCAAATCCTGCTGGAACATAGCCTGCAAGTACGCGAGAAAGCCACGCTCCTGGCCACAAGACATCCCGAACTATCGATCGACCTCCCTTTTGCCCGGGAGGCCGCTTTGTTACATGACGTCGGGATCTTCCTGACGCGCGCGCCAGGCATTGACTGTCACGGGGAGAAGCCTTACGTGTGTCACGGCTACCTGGGGGCCGACCTGCTGCGCGCCGAGGGCCTCCCGCGACACGCGCTGGTGTGCGAGCGCCACACGGGAGCCGGCATCTCGATAGAGACGATCCGGGCGGAGAAACTCCCGCTGCCCGAACGGGATATGATCCCGCGGAGCATCGAGGAGGAGCTCGTCTGCTTCGCCGATAAGTTCTTCTCGAAGACGCGCCCCGGCGAGGAAAAAACCGCGGAACAGGTGCGCGCGGAGATCGCCCCGTTCGGCGAGGAAGCCGCCGGGCGGCTGGAGAAGTGGTTCCGGTTGTTTTCATAACTCACATTTTTCCCTAACTTTGCGGGGCCTCGCGGTAGACGCGCGATAACGCGCGCCGACGATGGCACATGTAAGACATTATTTTAATTGATATTCAAATGAGATTTGACGAATTGGATCTGGATGAAAGCGTATTGCAGGGTTTGGATTCTATGAATTTCCAGGAAATGACGCCCGTGCAGGAGTTGACAATCCCCGTGATCCTGGAGGGCAAGGATATTATCGCCTGCGCGCAGACGGGAACAGGGAAAACAGCAGCGTATATCTTGCCTATATTGAACCGGTTGGCAAAGGAAGCGCGAGCGTCCGACACGGTAAAAGCGCTGATCATGGCCCCGACACGCGAGCTGGCACAGCAAATCGATATACAGTTTGAAGGCTTTTCGTATTTCCTCTCCGTGTCAACGGTGGTTATCTACGGGGGAGGCGACGGGATGTTGTGGGAACAACAAAAGAAAGGACTGCGCCTCGGGGCCGAGATCGCGATCGCGACGCCAGGACGGTTGATCTCTCATATACAACACAGCGATATAGACCTGTCAGGGGTGAATTATTTCGTGCTCGACGAGGCCGACCGGATGCTCGACATGGGGTTCTTTGAAGATATCATGCAGATCGTTAACAAGCTGCCAAAGGATCGACAAACCCTCCTCTTCTCGGCAACGATGCCCCCGAAAATCCGTCAACTGGCCAAGAATGTCTTGCGCGACCCCGCGGAGGTTAACGTGGCCATTTCCAAGCCTAACGAGGCAATCCTGCAAGCCGCTTATATCTGTCACGAGGGACAGAAAATGGGGATCGTCGAGGAACTCTTTAACAAGCCCGTCAAGCACAAGACGCTCCTCTTTTCTTCCTCGAAACAGAAGGTAAAGGATCTGGCCTTTACCCTGAAACGAAGGAAATTTAACGTCGCCGCCATGCATTCCGACCTGGAACAAGCACAGCGGGAGGCCGTCATGCTCGACTTCAAGAACGGGAAAACGGATATCCTCGTGGCTACCGATATCGTGGCGCGAGGCATTGATATCGAGGAGATCGGGCTGGTGATCAATTACGACGTGCCGCACGACCCGGAAGATTATATCCATCGCATCGGACGTACCGCGCGGGCAAGCGCCGAGGGGGTCGCCATCACCTTTGTCTCGACGGCAGAGCAGGGAAAGTTCCACCGGATCGAGCAATTCCTCGGCGAGGTGGTCTACAAGATCCCCATCCCGGCCGGTCTTGGAGAAGCCCCCGCGTACGATCCCAAGGCGTTCGAACACCAGGAAAGAAAAAGGTTTAACCCCGCCTCCCGACACTCATCGAAAAAAACGCGCAGGTAAGATGACGAGTCCCGAGAATGTCCTGTTGATTGGTTCTATCCTGCTATTTGTCAGCATCGTGGTGGGCAAGGCCGGCTTCCGGTTTGGCGTCCCGGTGCTGCTGCTGTTCCTGGGCGTGGGTATGCTGTTCGGGAACGACGCGCTGGGGGTGATTCACTTCAACGACTTCAAGACAACGCAATTTATCGGTATCATCGCGCTTAATATCATCCTCTTCTCGGGAGGGATGGACACGCGCACCTCCGAGGTGAAACCCGTCACCGGGCAAGGAATTATCCTGGCCACGGCCGGCGTGTTGATCACGGCACTCGTCACCGGCTATTTTATCTACTTTATCACGGGGCTTACTAACGGGTTTATCTCCCTGACTTTTACCGAATCGCTCCTGCTCGCGTCCGTGCTCTCTTCCACGGACTCGGCCTCGGTGTTCTCTATCCTGCGCACCAAGAAGCAGGAGCTGAAGGAGAACCTGCGCCCCATGCTCGAGCTGGAAAGCGGGAGTAACGATCCCATGGCCTATCTCCTGACTATCGTGCTTATACAGATATTACAGTCCGGGGATTTCAGCGCGGGATACCTGTGTTTTAATATCATCTTCCAGATGGCAATCGGGGCGATAGCAGGCTACCTGCTGGGACGACTAACCATCCTGTTGATGAACAATATTAATATCAACCAGGCGCTCTATCCCGTGTTGCTCTTGACTTGCGTCTTCGTTATCTTCTCGATCACTAGCCTGATCGGGGGGAATGGCTATCTCGCCGTCTACCTTGCCGGGCTGATCGTCGGCAATCACAAGGTGGTGCACAAGAAAAGCATGATGACATTCTTCGAGGGGTTCACCTGGCTCTTCCAGATCATGATATTCCTCACGCTGGGACTGCTGGTCAATCCCAGCGAGCTGATACCGGTCGCCAGCCTCGGCATCTTGATTGGCGTCTTCATGATCATCGTTGCCCGACCAACGGCAGTGATCCTTAGCCTCCTCCCCTTCCGGTCGATGACCACGAGGGCGCGGCTCTATATCTCGTGGGTGGGGCTACGCGGGGCCGTCCCGATTATCTTTGCTACTTACCCGATGATCGCCGGGGTAAAACATTCCTCGTTGATCTTTAACGTGGTGTTTTTCGTCTGCATCCTCTCCCTGGTGGTGCAGGGAACGACCGTCGCGGGCATGGGCAAGTGGCTGAATCTTACCCGACCCGCCTCGAAGACTACCGATTTTAACGTCGAGCTGCCCGATGAGATCAAGGCCGCCATGTCTGAAATCGAGGTCATCCCCAGCATGATCACGAACGGGCACTTGCTCATGAACCTGCAATTGCCGGATAACACGCTCGTCGTGATGATGAAACGGGGGAATACCTTCTGCGTCCCGAAGGGGAAAACACCACTGCATATCGGCGATAAACTCCTCGTGATTACCGATGACGACGAGGAATTGCGCAAGACATACGAGAGCCTCGGCATCGAGGAGTATTCCATGCGAAAGAACGCGTGAACGTGAAACACTTGTTTCGCTTCTCTCTTTCGCGTACATTTGCGCGATAAGTAACACCATAAAACCATAAAATCATGAACATTCAAGGAACAAGAACAGAAAAGAACCTGCTGAAGTCTTTCGCGGGTGAGTCACAGGCCCGAACACGCTACACTTTCTTCGCGAGCGTGGCCAAGAAAGAGGGCTTCGAACAAATCGCCGGGGTGTTTTCCGAGACCGCCGACCAGGAAAAGGAGCACGCCGAACGCTTTTTTAAATTCCTGCAAGGGGGCATGTTGGAGATCACCGCATCCTATCCCGCCGGGAGAATCGGCACCACAGCCGAGAATCTCGCCGCCGCCGCCGCCGGGGAGCACGAGGAGTGGGACGAGTTGTACCCCGAGTTCGCCCGGATCGCTGACGAAGAGGGCTTCCCGGCCATCGCTACCGTGTTTCGCAACATCGCCACCGTCGAGGCAGAGCACGAGAAACGCTACCGGAAACTCCTCGGACGGGTCACTGCCGGGAAATTCTTCGACAGGGACGAGGAGATCACCTGGCAATGCCGCAATTGTGGATTTGTCTACAAGGGCGCGTCCGCCCCGAAGGCCTGCCCGGCATGTGCCCACCCGCAAGCTTACTTCGAGGAGAAAAAGGAGAATTATTAACGCCAACCATCTTTGCTGAAGATGAAAAGAATAATCAATACAGGGAAGGCCCCCGCGGCCATCGGCCCGTATAGCCAGGCCGTCGAGGTCAACGGCACGCTTTACATCAGCGGACAAATACCCGTCGACGCGACTACCGGTAAGGTGGTCGAGGGAGGGGCGAAAGAGCAGGCGGAACAGTGCCTGAAAAATGTCGGTTACATCCTCGAGGCTGCCGGATACACGTTCGGTGACGTGGTGAAATCCACCTGCTTGCTATCGGATATCGCCGACTTCGCCGCGATGAACGAGGTCTACGCGCGCTATTACACGAAGGATTATCCCGCCCGGGCCGCCTTCGCCGTGAAAGCGCTCCCGCTTGGCGTGCTCGTGGAAATCGAGACCATCGCTGTCAAGTAGCCGAATCCCCGCGCGAGGGGGAGAGAACCTCTCGAAGGGTGTGATTGCCCCGCGTCCGCCCGCCTATTCCTGTTCAAAACAAAGTCGCGCGCGATCCCATCGGTCGCGCGCGACCTTTTAAGTAGGATAAGATCCCGAATTCCTGTTAGAAACACCGTCAACCCCTCCTCCCCTGTATCCTGCCTCTCCTGGCCCGGTTGGCCGACCTCCCGTCCCTTGATGATAGTCAACACGCCCCCGGCTCGTTGCGCGTTTTCTAAAATGCCACACCTTGTTACATCCCCGCCAAATGACTATTTTTACCCGTTGAAAATGATACAACCATGAACCCGCGTGCGATGACATTAAAAAGAAACTGCATAATCGTACCCTGTTACAACGAGGCGAGACGATTAGACCCCACGACCTTCCTCTCCTTTATCCGCCGGGAGGCGAGCATCGACGCGTGCTTCGTCGACGACGGGAGCACCGACGAGACGCCCGACCTGTTGCGTCTCCTCTCCGACCAGGCGCCCGGGCGAATCCGTTTCCTCCATCTCGAACGGAACAGCGGAAAGGCCGAGGCCGTCCGCGCCGGTATCCTACACGTCGTCAACGACTACAATGCAGTAGGATTCATGGACGCCGACCTCGCCACGCCGCTCGAGGAGATGTCGCGCCTCGCGGAAACGCGGGAACGGGAGGACGCACCGGCAATCATCGGGTCGCGCGTGCGAAGACTGGGAGTACACATCGACCGGACGGTATTCCGGCACTACACCGGTCGTTTTTTCGCCACGGTCGTCAGCCTCCTCTTTCGCTTGAACGCCTACGACACCCAGTGCGGCGCTAAAATCTTCGACGCGCGCGTCGCCCGGGAGATCTTCCGCGACCCCTTCCTCTCGAAATGGCTCTTCGACGTGGAATTATTATTACGTCTCCGCCAACTTCCCGGAGACCCACTGCAACGCGTGCAAGAGATCCCTCTCCAGGCGTGGCACGAGCGGGCGGGAAGCAAGATCAAACCGTCGTACATCTTCCGCGTACCGCTGGAATTGTACAAGATCCAAAAGAAATACCGGAGAATCTAATCGCCAGACTGTAACGCCTGTTAACCGGACGAATATTCACTCTTCTTCCCTTTTCTTGAAAAAAAGTAAGGGTGGACGGGACGCGGCATTTTAAAAATTCAATATATTTGTAGCGGCACAAGAAAAGGCCATCCGACACGAGATGCGCTTCGAACTGAAACAGAACGTGAAATCGATGAAAAAAGAGAACAATACAGGAACGAAAAAAACGAGGTACGCGCGGGAAAAACGAGGAGCGATACACTTCGCCGCCCCGTTCGTCATCACGTCCCGTACCGCCCCCGACTCCCTCGACAATAGCATGCTGACACTACGCTACTCCTTCATGACGAGGAGGGGGATGGCGAACTTATCCGCTGCCGACCTGCCAGGGGTCGATCTTCCCGCCACGCGGGCCATCGTGATCGAGGGGAGCGACATCGCCCCATCTCATCTCGAGGCGATCAAGAATAAGCGGGAGGAGCTTTCCATGAACTCGCTTGAACGCGTCTCGCTGCCCGGTTACGCGGGAGCGATCCCCGCGAATTGCTTTATCGGCTGCTCTTGGTTAAAGCACCTCGACGCGCCCGCGGCAACGAGTGTCGGGAAGAATGCCTTCAACGGGGCGGGATTCAGCACGATCCATCTCCCGCTGGTGACGAGCATCGGGGAACGCGCCTTCATGAATTGTGATCACCTGCTTGCCGCCCGTTTCCCTGCCGTCACTTCGATCACCGGGCGGGAGGCCTTCCGGGGGTGCGATCGCCTGTCCGTCGCCCACTTCCCACGGTTACAAGAGATAGGAGAATACATGTTCTGGGAGTGCACCTCATTGAGATCCGCCGGGTTTCCCGCGGCGACGGTCATCGGGGAAGGGGCGTTCCGCGTCACCGGCCTGATCATCGCCCGCTTCCCCTCGGCGGCGACCATCCGTGCTGCCGCGTTCGCGGCTTGTTCCTCCTTGACGGCCGTCGACCTCCCATCGGCGACGACCATCGGCGAGAATGCCTTCAGCCACTGCTATCGCTTGACCTCCGCCCGCCTTCCCTTGGCGACGAGCGTTGGCGCGCGGGCTTTTGGTGATTGCATCCTGCTGGCCGACCTGTGGTTCGGCGGCGGGCCGGTTCACGTCGACGCGACCGCCTTCGAGGGCCTCGACACGAGCCAGGTAAGGCTGTCGGGAGAAGACTAACGCCCGAGGGAACAAAAAAAAATGGCCTTCCCGGCCATTTCTCTTTCACGTCATTCCCGCGTGTTATTCCCTCACCCGTTCCAGGTAAGCCTTATCCGCGGTACTCACGCGGACGCGATCGCCGATCTCCACGAAGAGCGGCACCATGATCTTGGCGCCCGTCTCCAGTTCGGCGGACTTCGTGGCGGTAGAAGAGGCGGTATCCCCCTTCAGTCCCGGCTCGGTATAAGTCACGGAGAGGATCACGCTAGGCATCAGTTCCACGTACAGTGGTGTTTCCGTGTCGGCGTGCACCACCATCTCCACCGCGTCGCCCTCCTTGAGGAACTCCGGCGCGTTAATCAGCTCCCGCGTGATATTCATTTGGTCATAAGTTTCGGTATGCATCATCACGTAATCCTCCCCCTCCATGTAGAGAAACTGGTAGGGGCGTCGTTCGATCCTTGCCACGTCTATTTTCACCCCCGAGGTAAACGTGTTTTCGATCACTCGTCCTGTCTTCACGTTTCTCAATTTTGTCCTCACGAATGCCGGTCCCTTGCCGGGTTTCACGTGTTGAAACTGCGTGATCGTGTAGAGATCATCCTTGAAGAGTAGACACAAACCATTTCTAAAATCAGCTGTTGTTGCCATGTATTGTTACGTTTTAATCGTGATTAATCTCGATATCTTCGCGAAGATAATCAAGAATACTCGTTCTCAAAAATCCCGGATCGTCAACTGAAGCTCGGGAGAGGGTGGTGGGAGAATACCCGTCCGGACGTAATCGAAAGCGGCCAGCGCGATCATCGCGGCATTATCCGTGGACCATTTCGCGGGAGGGAGGCACAGCTCGACGCCCGTCTCCTTGCACAATCTCGCCGCGTCCTCGCGCAACCGGGGGCTGGCAGCCACGCCGCCGACGATAACGAAAGAAGCGGAGGGATAACGCGACAGCGCCAGGCGCGACTTCCTGATCAAGACATCCATCACCGCCTGCACGAACGATGCCGCCACGTCCTCCATTGCTGGTGCTACCGTGGACTCCATGTAGCGCGCCACCGCCGACTTCAGTCCCGAGAAAGAAAAATCATACTCCTTGTCCAGCATCGGGCGCGGGAAAGGAATACAAGCCTTACCCCCGCGAGCCATCCGGTCGACGGCCGGTCCGCCGGGATACCCTGTCCCGAGCATCCTCCCGACCTTATCGTAAGACTCGCCGACGGAATCATCGCGCGTGCTACCCAGCAGCTCGATCTCGGAAGCGTCCTTCATGTAAGCCAGCAGCGTGTGTCCTCCCGAGACGAGCAGCACGGTCGCCGGGAACTTCACGCGGCACTCCTCCAGGTCGGCGCTCCTCAGGTGCCCCCTCAAGTGATTCACGCCGATCACCGGCTTCCCCCACCCCGCGCCGAGCGCCGCCGCCGTGTTCAGCCCCACCAGCAGCGAGCCGATCAGCCCTGGCCCTCGCGTCACGGCAATTGCCTGCAGGTCGGCAGGCGCTATCGCGGCCCGGGAAAGCGCCTCGTGCACTGTCGGGAGAATCGTCGCGACGTGCGCCCGCGCCGCGAACTCCGGGTATATGCCCCCGAACGCCTCGTGGATCTCCAGTTGCGAGGAGATCACCGACGAGAGTATCTTGCCACTGGCGTCGACGACAGCCGCGGCCGTGTCATCGCACGAGGTCTCTATTCCAAGTATTACATCATTCATGATCGCGTGATTTTTTCAATATCAGTTGCCGACACCACCCCCTGCCGCTCGATCGCGGGAGGCTCTTGCCGGCAATTAACGACAGTCGAGGGAATCTCCCGTCCCCGCCCCCGTTCCACGACGAGATCGGGAACGCCGGACAGCTCCTGCAATATCTCGCGCACCTCCCCCGGGGTACTCTTCCCGTGCCGGTTAGCGCTGGTCACCAGCAGTGGCCCGACCTCCCGCAGCACGGCCAGCAGGAACGCGTCATCCGGCAACCGGACTGCCACTTCCTCGCGACCCTCCAGCCACGGGGCACGCGCCGCGCCCGCCCGGAAGCCCAGCACGAGCGTCAACGCGCCGGGCACGAACCGTGAGCTCGCCAGCCGTCGCGCCCCAGCGTTCATCTCCAGCCCCAGCCCCTCCAGCTCCCCAGCGTCGGCCACCATGACGGGCAGGTATACCTCCCGGGGGCGGGCTTTCAGCGCGAAAAGCCGGTCGATCGCCGCCTCGTCACCGGGACGAACGGCCAGCCCGTACACCGTGTCCGTCGGGAGTAGCACCACGCCGCCCGCGCGGAGAACGGCCACCGTTTTATCTATATCTTTCATCGCGTCTGCTCCGTCACGGGGCGCGCGTACGCCGGGAAACGCAGGGCGCGCGCGACGAACAAACCCTCTTTTTCTACCAGGAAACGGGCCTCACCGTACTCCATCCCCCCGTCCTCGAGCGGGATCTCCTCGCGTTCTCCCAGGCGGAGCACCTCCTCGCGGCGCGCGCCCGAGACCACGAGCTTCCCTCGCCCGACGGCCAGGCGCGGCACGACCTCCTCCAGCGTCCCGTACGCCATCGCCAGGCAGCGACCACCGTCGGCAATCCCGGCATGGACATTGCCCTTGATGGACTTGGCGACGTGGAGCACCGGCAGCCGGTATCGATCCCACGCGTCAACGCCGGAAAGCTCTATCGACGTGACGGGACATACCGTCACCCCCAGCGCGTAGGCCAGCGCGTTAGCAAATGAAATCCCCGTGCGCACGCGGCTCGTGCCACCGGGACCGGTATCGACGAGAATGTTACCGATCTCTCGCGTCTCTCGCCCGGTTGCCTCCAACCCGCCCGCGAGCCGTTCCGCCAGGCCCGGGGGGGCGGGAAAGTCGACGACGCTCGAGTTAAACAACACCTTCCCTTTCTCCCCGATGACCACGGCGAATTGTCCCGAGGAGGTAGATATCCCAAGCGTTAACATGACAGGAAAAGGGTTAGGCGAGGCATGATCCTCTCGATAGACTTGCCGATCGCGTCGTTCGCGCACGTGATAGTCAGCACGCGAGAATCTCCCCCCCGTTCCCGCGCGAACGACACCGCGAGCGAGGGGTCCAGGTATCCCGGGAATTTCGATCCCCACTCCACGAGCGTCACCACCCGCGGGAAATAATCTTCCAGCCCGAGCGCCTCGTATTCTTCCGGCGTCTCGACCCGGTACAAGTCCACGTGCAGGATCTCCCACTCCCGCGTCTTGTAGAAATTGGCAATACTAAAGGTAGGGCTTGTCACGTTATCCACGCACCCGAGCGCGTTCGCGAACCCTTTCGCGAATTGTGTTTTCCCTGCACCCAGCTCCCCGTCGAGGACGATCATCTCCCCCGCGTGAAAGAGGGTTGACAGGATCGCCGCGATCTCCCGCGTTTCGTCCTCGCTCCTTGATTTTAGTTGAAACTCTTTCATGTCTTTTGCTTTAACTGACCGCGAAAGTCCTAAAAAAAAGCGAGAAATACAATCCGCGCCCTTCCCGCGAGGCATGATAAAAAAGCCCCCTCGCGTGAATACATGGTCGACAAAACACGGTTAACGTCGCGTGGGATACGTTTGACGTCGCGTGGGATACGCTTGACGTCGCCTGAGATACGTTTGACGTCGCCGGAGATACGTTTGACGTCGCGTGAGATACGTTTGACGTCGCGTGAGATACGGTTGACGTCGCGTGAGATAAGTTTGACGCCGCGGGAGATACGGTTGACCAAGCATGGGCAACGGGCGCCCACGCGACGTCAACCGTATACCACGCGCCGGC
>JAITJA010000170.1 GCA_031279175.1 Odoribacteraceae bacterium | reverse complement strand
CGTCCGATTTCCGCCCGGGGGCAGTATACGTGATCGGGGTCGGCCGGGCCGGGGGCGGGGGTACGTTTTGTGCCATCACCTTGTTCTCCTCCTTCACCTCGGGAAGTTCCATGATCAGGTTCTCGAACTCAGCCACCGTTGTCACGCGTTCCGAGCTGACTGGCGTCAAGAAATCCACCAGCGTTGGGAAGATCATCACGAACGCAACAAACGCGATAATAGAAACATAAGCTATCAAATGACGTTTGGTCGTGTTCGCACGGAGCGCGTACGCCCCATACTCTTTGTTCCTATTGACAAAGACCAGGTCTAACCAGGTCTGTCCAACAATATTAATGTCTCTTGCCATAGCATGTCATTTTATTGTTCCTCGTATACTTCGATTACTTCCTGGTGCACGACGTAGGAATCATCCTTGGTAAACTCCTTCAGCAAGAAAAGATCTCCCTGTTCAATATCCACGATCGAGTATCGCCCGATCTTACAGATAAGCATTTCGTCCAGCACGTCCATCAAGTTCGTGTAGGTAGCAAAATCTGATGCCTTGATCACGACCGCCGGGGCGCCTTTCTCCTTCTTAAGCTCGGACAACTCCCTATTATAGGTCGTGTCAGAGATCTCCAGGTTTTTCTTGCGTGTATCCAACTCGGCTGCCTTAGTCGCGATGGACGCGTTCCGTCTCAACAAGTAGGCGCGTAGCCCTTCAGCCGAGAAGTTAGTTTCCATCAGGCTCGTGTTCTCGTAATTCTCCGAGGGAAGCCCCTCGTAGTAATACACCGTGTTATCCTTTCCCAGTAAGACCGTGATGGCCTCGGAAGCCTTCAACTTATCTTGTTCGCTCTCGTCCTTCACGTCCTTTCTCGGCATACTGATCTCCATGGTTTGCGGCTTACTCATCGTAGTACAGAGCATGAAGAAGGTAATCAGCAACATGTTCATATCCACCATCGGCGTGAAATCCACGCGGATGGTGATTTTTTTCTGTTTACCTTTTTTCCTCCCGCCGCCATTTCCGTTTTCTTGTATCTCTGCCATAACTTTTAAATTAAGCCCCTGCGGGAGCGTTTCGTAAAGAGGTAATTAAATTGTAGCGTTGCTCCCTTAGTTCCTGAAGCGTGTTCATGATATCCCGGATGAGCGGGTACGGCGTGTTCGCGTCTGCCTTGATCGCGATGGCGAGTTGTGGTTTCCTTGCCGCGAGTTCTGGATTCTCTCGAACAACGTCCTGTATCCTCTCCGACCACACCTGTCTGGCTGTTTGCATCCAGATCTTAAACTGGTTGTCCGTACTATCGCACGGAATACCGTAATTCGTGATCACCTTATCTTGATCTTCCGGGGACAAGCCGAGGAACTTCTGCATCCCAATGATAGGTACACCGAAAGAAGGCAACAAGCTAAACTTCTTCAACTCTTCCGGGGTGAAGTCGATGTTGTAGGCCTTCCCTACCTCTCTCAGGGCGGCTTCCCGATCCTTTGGATTATCAAAGGACATGAACACCTTCCCGTTGGGATCGATGAGTATCGACACGATATTGCTCTCCGGTATCTTGACCTCGGACACGGATTGAGGCGGGCTTACCGATACCGGCTCTTTCTGTATAAACGTCGATGTCAACATGAAGAACGTTAATAACAGCACTGTCACGTCGGACATGGCCGTCATGTCGATAAATGTCGATTTCTTTTTTATTTTATTACTCATGATGGTAACGATCTAAGCGGGGTTATTTTTTCCCGGCGAACGTTTGCACCAAGAAGGCGCCCATCTCATCGATGCTGTGAGTAATCCCGTCGATCTTCGTGGTGAAGAAATTATAGGCGATTACCGCGCACGCACCCGTCGCGATACCGAAAGCCGTGTTCACCAATGCCTCGGAGATACCGGTCGAAAGAGCGATCGAGTCCGTGCCTCCAGTGGAAGACAATGCCGCGAATGAGCGGATCATACCGATCACGGTTCCGAGCAGTCCAAGTAGCGTTCCCAGGGTCGTGATGGTAGCGATCACCGAGAGGTTTTGCTCCATCGTCGGCAGTTCCAGCATCGTGGCTTCCTCGAGATCTTGGCGGACGGCCAGTTGTCTCTCTTCCTTTGCTAATTGCTCATTCTGGCTCACCTCCTTGTAGGTTTTCAGTGAACTTTTGATCACGTTAGCCACGCTTCCTTGTTGGGCATCACACAAGGCGTTTGCCTCGTCGAGATTCCCCCTGTCCAGCGCACCCTTTACCTTGATCACGAACTGTTGCAGGTCTTTCTTCCCCTTTGCTTTGCGCAACGCGAAAAAACGCTCGACGCTCAACGTCAATACCGTCAACAGCAACGTCTGGATGAGAGGCACAATAATTCCCCCCTTGTAGATGGTACCGAGCAAGTTTCCCTGCACGGGGTGATTGTTGGGGTCATTATTGATAAAGTTACTCGGGTTCCCGTACACGTATTCAAAAATCACTACTGCCAACACGAAGCAGAGTAAGATAATAGGGAAGGCAGAGATGCCAATTTTCTCGGTTTTTTTCTTTTGAACTTGAACATTCTTCTTTTCAGCTTTTTCCATGATGTTTGATTTTTTTGTTGTTAACCTAAAGTAGTATTATAATTAAATATCTTCACTTGTTCTTTTTCTACTTCCACCGTGCACGCCTCCCGCCGGGATACACTTGAATCCCCCGGCGCGTGGTACGGCGGTGTCGTTTTTAAGATGCTATGTAATAGCGTGATCGTGATCATTTTCTAGTTTTTTGCGCCAACAAAGTTATATTTTTTTTTTGATAAACAAGAAGCATCACTTAAATCGTGATAGAAACGTGCCTTTTTATCATTTTATAACGAATCAAAACGGGCAGCAGTGATTATCAGGAGGGAATGAGTTCTACAATAGAGTGATTTATACTTGCAATAGTAATGAATACGAGTTCGATCCAAGCAAATTGATGTCTGATTTTTTCGATAGAGGCTAGACGGGCACATGAAAAGAGGGTACCCGTCGCGAACGAGTACCCCCTTGATTACGCTCTTCGCGTTACCCCGGTCAGCGATAGATAAGATAACGAGCGTTCCCGTTTCCAGAATATACCGTAAGGGGGTCAGGCCCGTCTATGTAAGGATATTGTCCGCCGTTTGCGAGCGCGAAAATGTAAAGTTTCCACGTGTTGTTGGCGTTCGTCAGTACCTCGAGATTGCTCGTGGTAGGATTCTTTCCAATATAGGAGATGATCTCTCCCGCTGAGAAAGTGTATAGATTCACCTCGTCGTCTCCCGAGCTATCTCCTTTCTGAAAATAAGAGAGGAGATTCCCCTTGGCGAAGTAAAAAGCGGCACTGTGCTCCGGGTGAACGCCGTACACGTCCGCAGAGAGCACCCGTGCGGCAGGATCTAGCAAGTGACGATCTATGATAGGGTTTTCTGCCCCGTACGCATCAATATCCAGGAGGTGGTATTCGTACGGTTGCGTTTTAGACCGCGTGATTGCCCATGCGGCGCAGGTAACGGTATACATCCTCACCCTTCGCTCCATCCATAGTACGTCGCATTCCATGTTCACGGCCGGCGTTCCGGTACTTCCGCTGACCACCTCTTGCAGGTTCATCATGTTTTCCGCGAGGAAACTGCTCGTGGTATTACTGAAGACAGTGGCATTTTGAGCAAAGTCACCAATCAGGATGCAGGGATAGATCCCCTCCCCGCCGATCTTCTGGTAGGCGAACTTCCCCGGCCCTGCCGTCATGCCCATGATGGAATGTAGTCTACCGTCATTAATGAGATACACGTATCCCAGGTAATTCGTGATGATATCCCGTGGTTTCTTTACGGCTGGCGGTGAGAAGAATTCGTCTTCCCAATTCTTGTAAACTTCGAGGGAAGAGGCGTTCAGTGTCTTGAGATCATTCTCGCTCATGACGTGAAAAACACTCTGGTTGACGAGCCTCGAGAGTGTCCCGTCGGGCATAATCTTGTCGTGATAATACCCGCTCGACTGAAAGGCGATCTTCACTCCCTTTCCTTGTAACTTCTGCCCGCTCACGAGGGAGATGATATCCTCGTGGATGACGCCGTTAGTGTTAATAAAATCGACGTCGGTCTGATCATTGATGTCATTGACAATAAACCAACCGTTGGAAAAGGCCGACGTGACGACGATCTTGACCTTCTTGATGACAGCCAACCCGGAACTCTTTTCCTTGATCTCGAACACCAGTTGGCGGGACTCTCCCGGTTGGTAGGTGACGAAAAAAGAGAGATCGATGGTAGTCCCGATCGTGTCTCGCTTGGGTGCGTAGCCCGTGGCACTGATCGGGAAAGAATACCAAACGAAGTCGTACTTGCTCAAATCGCTGTCTAATCCCTTGACTTCCGGGTGCAACTCGACGGTTGTTCCGAGGAGAAAAGTGGTATCGGCCAGCCCGGATATTTCCACGGGGAAGATCTCATCCACCGGGATGTAATCGTAATTTCCGCTATCCTCGACACACGCACCCGCGAGGAAGAGGATTGCAAGTATCCATGCTTTATTTCTATTTTTCATAATTCTTCATTTTACTGGTTAATCGAAACTGACGAGCGTCCCGTCATCCTCTTTTAGGGGATTATCCGGGTGTTCCTTGTTATACTTGGCGAGCATATCCTTTGCCATTCCCGCGTAATAAAGGAGCGTGTCGAACTCCGACGGGGGCATGTTATTGAAATCGATGTCGAGATACTCGCTGAGGAAAAGCATCTTTCGCGGCCCCCACTCCTTAAAGAGGAAATCCCATGTAGCGTTCCATCCGGTTGGTTTCACGGCAAAATCCGAGATCTTTACGGTAAATACAAGATTATCGTGTATACCCGGCTTGAAGTACTCGTTCTCGGCGATCGTTATTTCGAGCCTCGCTTCCTGCGTTTTCAGGGAGGGATCGCGCAGGAGGACGACGGGGACATAGGCGCTAACAGCTTCCGACTCCACCTGCAAGAGGTTTGTCAGGTCGTTAGAGTTAAAGGAGACGTAGTGCACTCCCCCAACTGCCGCAAGGGTATCCCCGGCATTGGCCTGTTCCACGCGGAAGGGCCGCACTGCAGATGAAGGCGATCCCATCGTGCGCACCTCAATCCAGAGAGTATCTCGCTCGACGGCTTCGCCCTGGATAAAGAAAGAGTAGGAGACACTATCGCGTTGTCCTATCGAGGAGATGTCCCGATAGAAATAAAGCCGCGGGTCGTTCTCGTACCTGTCGATTTCCAACTCGCTGCACGCGGTGAGTAGCGCTCCGGCTACTCCTATTATTAAAGTGTATTTCTTCATGTCTTTTCTTTTTACATGGTTACTCGAAAACGGTTTGACTCTTTGGTCGCGGGATCTGGTAATCCTGATACTCACCGGGAACGGAAAAATTGCCCGATGCCGTTGCCCTCGGGATAGTCGTGTAGCGATGCTTCTTGTAGAAAAAGAAGAGTTGCCCTTCACCGTAGAATTCCTTCCTATACTCCTTTGCCAGACGCGTCCGAATGGTCGTCTCTGTCGCGGTCTCGTTTGTCAACTCGTTCTTGTAGCTCACGGGTAGTACGCGTGCATCGACGTACGCGTTATAATACGCGGCAAACTCTTCCGGTGCGGCATCCTCGACCACGATGAAATACATTTCACAGAGGCGCAGGACGGGAATCTTGTTGATGGCCGAGAAATTATCGTTCCCCCCGTACTTGAGGAAATGTGTCATTGTGCTAGAGGTATATGCGCGAGAAACCCAGTATGTATTCGCGGTATTCCTGATCTCGCTGGTTTTGCCCTCGTAGACGTAATTAGTGATGTTCGCAATAGTAGCCGTTAGCCGGGCTGCATTCGACTTGAAGTAGGGAGTGATGATTGACTGGTGGTTCGGGTTATGGACGCCGAAGAGGTGCTCGCTTGCCATCACGAGATTCTTACCGTAGTCGGCGTTGTT
>JAITJA010000032.1 GCA_031279175.1 Odoribacteraceae bacterium | reverse complement strand
GAGAGCGTTTCGCGAAATCGCGAAGGCTTCTCGGGATTTCCCGAGAGCGTTTCGCGAAATCGCGAAAGCTTCTCGGGAAATCCCGAGAGCGTTTCGCGAAATCGCGAAAGCTTCTCGGGAAATCCCGAGAACGCTTCGCGAAATCGCGAAGCCCCCCCGCGAAGTACCGGTAACCGGGTAATCATGATTCATCCACCGCGGGAAGACCGCGATGGATGAAAAAGAGGCGCGCGAGACGGTTTAGTCTTTCACGCAACGGATGGACGTTGCCTCGTACTTGTAGGTATCGTTCCAGGAACAGGACATACCGATGTGGCCGGTGTTCCCTACCCCGTAACTGTGCGTGGTAAATACTTTCACGGCGTCTTGCGGGGTACGCGTCATCGTCCATTGCACGTAGTGTCCGCCACCATCCCCTTCCTTGGCATGGAAATCGGAGGTCCCGGGTGGTTCGGCGGCGATTCGTTTTCCAGCCATCGGGAAGAATACCGAGGCGTTGTTGTAGTCATTGTAGATGATCAATCCCTCCGTGGCGCGGTTGGGCCCGGAGCCACACTCGCGAACGTCCGGTGTGGCAATCCTGTCGAAGTACCCGTCAGCAAGCCGCCCCCAGACGAAGGTAGTCTTGACGCCCCCCGAGAATTCGGTGTTGATCTCCTCGTTGACAAAGTATCCCTCGACGAACTCGGGATTCGACGGGAGGTGGTAGCCCGACGGGCAGGGGTCGTTTTCCGCTGACCAGATAGACGAGAAGGCCGTCGTGATCGCCGTCCCGGGGATGGTGTTATCGGGATAGAAGGCGCGGGTGTTGTTGTACTTGAAGAAGTATCCGGTCTTCGATGGATAGTCGACGAAGCCGCCGCCGCGCTTCCCGAGCAGCACGCCGTTCTTGTCGAAGCTGCCTTTCGGGTCAGTGAGATTGTAGGGCGAGAACTTGGCGGCGTCCGGTCGCCCGGCAGGCGCCTTTGTTCGCCCGGGATCACTGGGTCCGTAGATATAGTCCGCCGCCTCACCCTGCCGGACAAAGAAGAGGGCCACGCCTCCCGCGCGGTCAATGGCAATGAGACCGTAACGGGGCGACGCGTTGGAAGGTAACGCGCTCTTCATCCCGACGCGGAATTCGATATTGCCGGATCCGGAGAGTATCCCTCCAAAGGTTTCCTCGACAATGCCGCTGTTGTAACCTCTCGGGTGCCTGTCGATCTTGATCCAGTCAAGACCACTGACGATGCGGACGATCCAGTTGCCCGTGTTGCTTCCGAAGACGAGCCGTTCCTCGACCTCGTTGTTGCGGTGGAAGGATCCGGCGTAACCGTTGGTCCACGGTGCAGACTTGCCAGGGGTCTGGTAAACGTCCAGCTCGGTGCTCGGGAGGTAGTTTCCAAGGTTGCTGCCGAGGGCGATCTTCCCGCAGACGATCGGGCTGTTCCCCGTGTTCTCCTTCCCGGACTTGAGCTTGAAGACGCCAAGGTGCACGGCGTTGCCACCGCCGGATTCGCGGCCTTGAACGACGGAGAAGCTGGTGCTGGTGACGCTCTTCACGGTGACATGCCACTTGACGAAAGCCCCCTCGGCGTTGTCGAAGAGGATCGCCGGGTGCTCGCTCTCCCTGTTTTCTTTCGTGGAGATGTATATGGAGGTCATGTTCCAGCGCAGGTTGAACCCCCTGACAGATCCGACGCCCTCGTGACAGCCGATGTCCGTGTCTGCGTTGTGACGGGGCCTTCCGTTGATGTCTGTCCTGAGTGCCGCGGTGGCAACGGCAGCGTTGAATAATAGACTATCCCCGCGTCCGAGCAACGGCGAACGGTTGGGATTGGTAGAAGAAGTGGCGTAGCCCGCCGCTGGCGAGAGGTCGAAGTGTGGTCCGGGGACGGTGTCAGTAGAAGAGAACCAGACGGTGTTTCCGGCGTTGATGGCGATGTTTCGCGTCCCGGCGGGCGGTTTCGCGCCGGAGAAGGCCGAGTTCTGTATCGTACCATTCATTACCGGCGTTCCGCCGTTCCCCCAGTAGACGGAGTTTTGTAGTTTCCCGTAGAAGATGGCGGCGGCAGTGTTGTTGACGATGGTGGCGTTGACGAGCGTGGCGGAATTGTCGAGGTACACGTTGTTGGCGTTGTTGGCAACGAGCACGTTCGTCCCTGTCCCCGAGAGGAAGATGATGGCATTACCACTGGTGTTGTTGTCGCGCACCTCGACGGCGTTGACCCGCGCCGAGACGTTGTCGACGAGTAACGGGATGACGCTGCCGGATACCTCCTTGATGATGACCCCGTCGAGCAGGGTGGAATCCGCGTCAAGCACGATACCGGAGGCGCGCGGCGAGATGATGGCTTTCCGGTTGGCCAGGTCGCGGCGAGAAGAGGTGTACGGGGCCAATGGATTGTTGGCAGGTAACTCTTCGCCGGGCGTTCCCGTCCATCCCCCGAAGATTTTTATGCCGGCGGGCACGGAGAAGGACTCTTCGTACGCGCCAGTGGCCGTTCCCCCGGTGGCCGTTCCCCCGGTAGCCGTTCCCCCGGCGACGAGGATACCGTTTACCCGGAGAGATTGCGCTTTCAAGGAGGCGGCCATGGAGATGGCGGTGGAGACGTCCGGCAGCGGGTCGCTCCATGACAGCCCGTTCCCGCTCCCCCCGCGTTTAACGTAGAGCCAGTTGGAATACTCGCTTCCTACCGTCACCGGGATGTCGTAGCCCGACCAGGGGAGGAGCTCGACGGTAAATGACACGCCGTCGTTGACGTTGACCCGAACGCGCATGACGTGATTGCATCGCGCGACAACAGGGATCTCTCTCGACTTGATGAAACGCGTGCCGGCAGTGCGCTGCAAGTTTACCGTCAGGAGCATCTTGAGGGTGGTGGTGTCGACGGGATTCGCGGCTGAGAAGTCCGTCCCGCGGTGCGCCGGCACGAGGAATCTCACGACGTTCGATTGCAGGTGGCCGCTCTCCGTCGGGTGATCTTGTAACTTGATCGGCGCGCGGAGGAATTGCTCCGCCGTTAACGTGTCAGGGGTATTCTTGTTGGGCAGGAGCGCGCCGGTGTAACTGATGGTTGAGGGGACGCGGTGCAACTCGACGCGGTGGTCGGTGGCCGCCTTGTTGAAGTTGGCCGTTGCATGTTCAATGATGACTTCCACCATCGCGACGTTCCTGTCGAGACGCGCGGAGAGTGTCGACTCCTTGCTCGGGGAGATGACTACCGGCTCGCGGGTGATGAAGATCTCGTCGGCGTCACTGCTTTTCCCCGTGGCCGGGTCGACGACCGGGGTGTAACGGTAGAGAGGAGTTTCTTCCATGCTTTTTCCTCCCGGCGGCAGTAGGATAGGCGTCGATGACGTCGCGGAGATCATGGCGATATCCCAGTTGCCCTCCTTGACGCGCGCGGAGATCTTGTCCGACGAGCGGTGTAGGTTCAGGATCTCCTCGCCGAAGCGGTTGACGTTGGCCTGCTTGTGGAAGGCAAAAAGACGGATATCCGGGATAACCTCGTTCAGCGTCGCCCTGAGGACGAGGTTGTAGGAGAGGTTCTCGTCCTCGATGTTCTTGTCGCGCCCGCACGTCACGACAATACTCCACAGGAGAAGTATCGCGACCGCCGCGCGCGCCCGTTGCTGATGGTAATGTGGTTTCTTCATGTCATTAAAACTTTTCATGTAACCCGCGCGCCTTGATGATATAGAAAAACTATCTCCCGTTCCCGAGAGATAGTTCCCTTTACATCTTCAATACCCGCGCTACTATAAAAATAATTATTCGCCTTCTTGTACGTGATTCATCGCTTTTGGTTCGCTGTTCCCACCCCGATGATCCTTTTTCTTTCCCGTTCGATGGGGTAACCGGGTAATAATGATTCATCCACCGCGGTGGCGCGATGGATGAAAAAGAGACGCGGGGTTGACCGCGGGTCACGGGTTTAGTCTTTCACGCAACGGATGGAGATAGCCTCGTACTTGTAGGTGTCGTTCCCCGGGCAGGACATGCCGATGTGCCCGGTAGTTCCCGTCCCGTAACTGTGCGTGGCGAATACTTTCGGTGGCCCCTGCTGGGTGCGCGTCATCGTCCATTGCACGTAGTGTCCGCCGCCATCCCCTCCCTTGGAGTGGAACGCGGACGTCCCGGGAGTATTCTCGGCGATCCGTTTCCCTGCCATCGGGAAGAATACCGAGGCGTTGTTGTAGTCGTTGTAGATGATTAATCCCTCGGTGGCGCGGTTGGGCCCGGCGCCGCACTCGCGAACGTCAGGGGTGGCAAGCCTGTCGAAGTAGCCGTCAGCAAGCCTCCCCCAGACGAAGGTGGTCGTGACGCCACCCGAGAAGGCAGAGTTGACGGACGCGTTGACGAAGTATCCCTCTACGAACTCGGGATTCGACGGGATGTGGTAGCCCGGCGGGCAGGGGTCATTGTTCGACGACCAGTCCTTCGAGTATACCTTGGTGACCGCCGTCCCGGGGATGGTGTTGTCGGGATAGAAGGCGCGGGTGTCGTTGTACTTGAAGAAGTAGCCGGTCTTCGAGGGATAGTCGACGAAACCACCACCCTGCTTCCCGAGTAACACGCCGTTCTTGTCGAAGCCGCCCTTCGGGTCGGTGAGGTTGTAGGGCGAGAACTTGGCGACGTTCGAGCGACCTTTGGTTCGACCGGGATCACTGGGGCCGTAGATGTAGTCCGCCGCCTCACCCTGCCGGACGAAGAAGAGGGCCACGCCTCCCGCGCGGTCAATGGCAATGAGACCGTAACGGGGCGACGCTCCAGGAGGTAACTTGCTCTTCATCCCGACGCGGAATTTGATGTTGCCGGAGCCGGAGAGTATCCCGCCAAAGGTTTCTTCGACGATGCCGTTGTTGTAACCTTTCGGGTGCTTGTCGATCTTGATCCAGTCAACGCCGTGGACGACGCGGACGATCCAGTTGCCCTTGTTGCTGCCGAAGATGAGGCGTTCCTCGACCTCGCTGTTGCGGTGGAAGGAACCGGCGTAGCCGTTGGTCCACGGGGAGGATTTACCAGGGGTCTGGTAAACGTCCAGCTCGATGCCCGGGAGGTAGCCGCCAAGGTTGCTGCCGAGGGCGATCTTCCCGCAGGCGATCTGGCTGTTTCCCGTGTTTGCCTTCCCGGCCTTGAGCTTGAAGACGCCGAGGTGCTCGGAATTCCCGCCGCCGGAGTCGCGGCCGGTGACGAGAGAATACCTGTTGCTGGTGACGCTCTTCACGGTGACATGCCACTTGACAAATGCCCCCTCGGCGTTGTCGAAGATGATCGCCGGGTGCTCGGTCTCCCTGCCGTTTTTCGTGGAGATGTATATGGAGGTCATGTTCCAGCGCAGGTTGAATCCCCTGGCGGAGCCGACGCCCTCGTGACAACCAATGTCCGTGGCGGCGTTGTGTCGGGGGTTGCCGTTGATGTCTGTCCTGAGGGCCGCGGTGGCGGCGGCGGCGTTGAAGAGTAGGCTGTCCGCGCGCCCGAGCAACGGCGAACGGTTGGGGGTGGTGGAAGAAGTGGCGTAGCCCGCCGCTGGCGAGAGGTCGAAGTGGGGGCCGGGGATGGTGTCGGTGGCAGAGAACCAGGCGGTGTTGCCGGCGTTGATGGCGATGTTTTGTAACCCGGGGATCGGCCCCGTGCCGGTAAAGGCCGAGTACTGGATGATGCCGCTCGTTACCGGCGTGCCGCTGTTCCCCCAGTAGACGGAGTTTTGTAGTTCCCCGAGGAACGAGGAGGCGGCGGTGTTGTTGACGATGGTGGCATTGACGAGCGCGGCGTTTTCACCGAGCATGACGCCAGCGCTGTTGTCCGCGACGAGGATGTTAACGCCCGTGCCAGCGTAAAGGACGAGGGCTGCACCGGTGACGGCGTTGTCGCGCACCTCGACGGCGTTGACCCGCGCCGAGGCGTTGCTGACAAGGAGCGGGATGACGTTGCCGGTAGTTCCCCGGATGATGAATCCATCGAGGAGCGCGTCGGCCGCGGCAAGCGAGATGCCGTTCGATAGCGGCGAGACGATGGCCTTGGAGGTGGCCAGGTCGCGATGGGGGGAGGTGTATGGGGCCAAGGTGTCGTTGGCGGGTAATTCCGTGCCCGGCGTGCCAGCCCATCCGCCGAAGATTTTCACCCCGGCGGGGATGGTGAACGACTCTTCGTAAACACCCGTGGCGGATCCCCCGGCAACGAGGATGCCGTTGACGGGCATCGAGAGTTTTTGCAGGAGAAGCGCCTTGGAGATGGCCGAGGAGACGTCCGGCAGCGCGTCGCGCCATGACTGCCCGCTGCCGGAGTCCCCGCGTTTAACGTATAGCCAGTTGGAGTATTGCTCCCCGACGACCACGGAGGTTTCGACCGTTTCCCACGGCAGGATCTCGGCGGTGCAGGCGATGCCGTCGTTGATGTTGACGCGGACGCGGAGCACGCGGTTGCATCGCGCGACCAACGGGATCTCTTCCGATCTGATGAAGCGCGAGCCACCCGTCCGCTCGAGGTTTACCCGGAGGAGCATCTTGAGGGTGGTGGTGTCGGTGGCGACGACGGAGAAGAAGTCTCTGCCGCGGTGGGCCGGCACGATGAATCGCACGGTGTCGGATTGCAGGTAGCCCTTTGCCGCGGGGTGATCCTTGAGCGTTACCCGCGCCCGGGGGTATCGTCCATCCGGCAAGGTGTCGGGGGCGTGCCTGTCCGGGAGCAACGCGCCGGTGTAGCTGATGGTGGAGGGGACGTGATGTAACGTGATCTCGTGGTCCGTGGCGGCCTTGTTGAAGTTGGCGGTGATCCTGTCGAGGATGACTTCTATCATGGCGAGATTCCGGTCAAGGCGCGTGGAGAGCGAGGTCAGCTTGTCCGGGTCCGGCAGGATGACGACCGGCTCGTGGGCGAGGAAGATCTCGGCCGCGGCACTGCTTTTCCCCGTGAGCGGGTCGACCGTCGGTTCGTACCTGTAGAGTGGGGTCTCCGCCATGCTTTTCCCCCCGACGGGCTGGAGGAAGGAGGTCGCGGCCGGTGGCGCGATCATGGCGATGTGCCAATCACCCACTCTCACGCGGGCGGAGAGGGAGGTAGATGTGCGCTTGAGGTTCAGGATCTCCTCGCTGAAATAGGCGTTCTGCTTGTGAAAGGAGAAGAGGCGGACAGTTGGTATGATCGCCGCGCCCGATGGCGTGTTATATCCCATCCTGAGGGTGAGGTTGTGTGGCGTTGCCCCATCCTCGATAGTTTTCTCTTTACACGACACTCCCGCGAGCCCCAGGACGAGGACGACGAGAACAGCGCGCTTCCATCGTTGATTGAAATCACGTTTATTCATTGCTTGTTATTTTGCGTGTTACTGGACGTTCGTGGCGAGGGGATGGACGCGCCGATCTCCTGACCGGACGCGTAACGGGTGTACTGCACCGCGGCGCGACGGGAGGTGTACTGCCCGTCTGTTGACGCCGCGCGATAGTTCTCGAACGCGTTATCGAATTTGAACGCGAAGAGTTCGGGGTAATTTGTTCCGGACGTTTCCCACGTCCTTTCGAGCGGGGTCTCGTTTTTGTCGAGACG
>JAITJA010000004.1 GCA_031279175.1 Odoribacteraceae bacterium | reverse complement strand
GGGGCTTGCACGCGAGGGGGGGTACAGGTGTCTTGGGGAGTAGTTGATCGTACGCGAGGGTTTTTGAAAATATTTTGAGGGGCGGTGGTTTGCCCCGCGGGCTTGTTCCACGGCGCGATGAAGGATTTTCCATTATATTCGCGACATGCTTTACATGTTGAATGAAATAACCGGATGCATGGAGAATGACTATATTATCGTGCGCGGCGCGAGAGAACATAACCTGAAAAATATTAACGTGGAAATACCCAGGAATAGCCTGACGGTGATCACGGGTGCTAGCGGGAGCGGGAAGTCGTCGCTGGCTTTCGACACGATCTACGCCGAGGGGCAACGGCGGTATCTCGAGACTTTCTCGGCGTACGCCAGGAAGTTTATCGGGAACATGGAACGACCAGACGTCGACAAGATAACAGGGTTGAGCCCGGTGATCTCGATAGAACAAAAAACAACTAACAAGAACCCGCGGTCAACCGTCGGGACAATTACCGAGATCTATGATTTCTTCCGGTTGCTTTACGCGCGGGTGGGCGTGGCGCGTTCTCACGCGACGGGGAAATTAATGGTGCGGTACACGGATGATCAGGTGCTGGAGCTGTTGAGGCGGGACTTCCGCGGCGAGGATGTTATCCTGCTGGCGCCAGTGGTCAGGGGCAGGAAGGGTCATTACAAGGAGTTGTTCGAGAACGCGCGCAAGCACGGTTTTCTTTTCGCGCGGGTCGACGGCGAGATCGTCGAGATGACGGGGGGGATGAGCGTCGATCGCTACAAGAGTCACGCGATCGAGATCGTGATAGACAGGCTGGTGATGGGGCAAGACGACGACCGGCGCCTGAAAGCATCGGTGGTCACCGCCATGAAGCACGGGAAGGGGATGATCATGGTCGTCGCCACGACGCGTGATGGTGATGCGGTAAAGTATTATAGCCGTCACTTGATGTGTCCCGATACCGGCATATCGTACAAGGATCCCGCGCCGCACTCGTTCTCGTTTAATTCGCCGCACGGTGCTTGCGCGAAATGCAAGGGTCTGGGGTATGTCTACTCGATGGACATGGACAAGGTGATACCGGATGACCGCCTGTCGATATATCATGGCGGTATCCAGCCGATCGGGAAGTACAAGCCCGCGTTGCTGTTCTACCAGATAGAAAGCCTGCTGCGGAAGCGCGGGGCGGATATCAAGCAGCCTATTCGCGACTTGCCGGAGGAGGTGCTGGCGGACGTGTTGCAGGGATACCCGGGGCAGTTGCGGGTGGACGCGGCGGACGGGGTGTTTTCTAATTGCCTGACCTCGTACGAGGGCGTGTTCAAGTATATCGCGACGCGCGAGGAGGAGGAGGAGGACAAGCGGGGGGGGAAACGGTACGTGTCGGTGCAGGAGTGTGACCGGTGTCGCGGGCGGCGGCTGAACGAGGAGGCGTTGCATTTTTTTGTCGATGACAAGAATATCGCGGAGGCGTCGCGGATGGAGCTCTCGGATCTTCTCGAGTGGTGCGGCCGCGTGGAAGAATGGTTTGACGATCAGCAACGACTGATCGGCAGCGGTATCTTGAAGGAGATTCGCTCGCGTCTGCAGTTCATGCTTGACGTCGGGCTGGAGTATCTCTCGCTGGACCGGCCGTCGGCGTCGCTCTCGGGCGGGGAGTCGCAACGTATACGACTGGCCACGCAGATCGGTTCGCGGCTGGTGAACGTGCTTTATATTCTTGATGAACCGAGTATCGGGTTGCACCAGCGGGATAACTACAAGCTGATTCGCTCGCTGAAGGAGCTGCGGGACGGTGGCAACTCGGTGATTGTCGTGGAGCATGACCGTGACATGATGGAGCAGGCGGATTATATTATTGATCTTGGCCCGGGGGCGGGTAGAAAGGGCGGTGAGGTGGTGGCGCGCGGGACGCTGGAGGAGGTGTGTCGCGGCGACGGGCTGACGGCTCGCTACCTGAGACGGGAACGGGAGATAGCCGTCCCGGTGACGCGGCGGTCGGGCAACGGGAGATGTATCTCGTTGCGCGGTTGCACGGGGAATAATCTCCGCGGGATAGACGTTGATTTCCCGCTGGGGATGCTGACGGTGGTGACGGGGGTGAGCGGTAGCGGGAAGTCGTCGCTGGTGAGCGGGACGCTCTACCCGTTGTTGAATAATCATTTTTACCAGTCGTCGCTGCCGTGCCTCCCGTGTCGCGGTATCGAGGGGCTGAACGAGATAGACAAGGTGGCGATCGTCGATCAAGGTCCTATTGGCAAGACGCCGCGCTCGAACCCGGTCACGTACACGGGTATCTTGACCGATATTCGCAAGCTTTTCGCGGCGTTGCCGGAGTCGCGGGTGCGCGGGTATCGTCTTGGTCGTTTTTCTTTTAACGTGAGCGGCGGTCGCTGCGAGACGTGCAAGGGCGCCGGGGTGCGGACGATCGAGATGAGTTTTCTCCCGGACGTGTACGTGCCTTGCGAGACGTGCGGTGGTAAACGATATAACCGGGAGACGCTGGAGGTGCGTTACAAGGGGAAGTCTATCGGCGACGTGCTGGACATGACGATTAACATGGCGGTGGAGTTTTTCGAGAATATTCCCTCGTTGCAGTCGCGGTTCAAGGTGTTGCAGGAGGTTGGCCTGGGGTATCTCCACCTCGGGCAGCCTTGCACGACGTTGAGCGGGGGGGAGTCGCAGCGGGTGAAGCTGGCGACGGAGTTGTCCAAGCGCGACACGGGTCGGACACTCTACATGCTCGACGAGCCGACGACGGGGTTGCATTTCGAGGACGTGAGCGCGTTGCTGGACGTGTTGCAGAAGCTCGTGGAGAAGGGGAACACGGTGATTATTATCGAGCATAACCTGGACGTGGTCAAGGTGGCGGATCACGTGATAGACATGGGCCCTGGCGGCGGGAAGGCTGGCGGCGAGATCGTGGTCAGCGGCGCGCCGGAGGAGGTTGCAATGCACGGGACGTCGCTCACGGCGCCTTTCCTCCGGGAAGAGTTACAGAAGTCACACCTTAATATATAGAGACACATGAGTATTTTTAGCAAGTTTTCGCGCGCGTTCTGGGTGGCGAATGTCCTGGAACTGTTTGAACGATGGGCGTGGTATGGATTTTTCATGTTGTTCGCCAACTACCTGACGGGTTCTTCCGACGCTGGCGGCCTGGAATTCACGCAATCCCAGAAGGGGATATTGATGGGGGTCGGTACGGGTATCTTGTACTTTCTCCCGGTGCTGACGGGGGCGATCGCGGATCGCCACGGGTACAAGCGGGTGTTGCTGCTGGCGTTCCTGGTGTACGCGTCGGCGTTCCTGCTGCTGCCGATGTTCTCGAGTTTCACGGCGGTGTTCTTGATGTATCTCTACCTTGCCGTTGGCGCGGCGCTTTTCAAGCCCGTGATCTCTGCCACGGTGGCCAAGACGACGGACAAGAGTACCGCGTCAATCGGCTTCGGGATCTATTACATGATGGTGAATGTCGGCGCTTTCTTCGGTCCGGTGGTGACGCTGCTTTATAACGATAACTACCGGGTGGTGTTCTATATTTCGGCGGGCGTGATCCTGCTGAACCTCGCGCTGCTGTGCCTGTACAAGGAACCGGGCCGGAGTGAACGCGCGCCGTCACGGTCTCTCGCCATCACTTTCAAGGAGATCTTCGCGAGCATGTTCGGTATTTTCAAGGATACGCGGTTTATTCTCTTCCTGCTGATCGCGGCTGGTTTCTGGACGATGTATAACCAGTTATTTTTCACGCTTCCCGTTTTTATTTCGCAGTGGGTGGACACGAGCGCGCTGTACGATTTTTGCGCTCGCTATATCCCGTTTGTCAGCCGGCATTATAGCCCCTCTCCGGGAGAGATAGACGCGGAGTTCGTGACGAACTTCGACGCGCTGTATATTATCCTGCTGCAGGTCGCGGTCTCGACTATCGTCATGCGACTGAAGCCGCTCAAGTCGATGATCTCCGGTTTCCTGGTTTGCTCGATAGGGATGGCGCTGACGCTTTTCTCGCAGAACGTGCTTTTCACGCTGGTGGCGATGCTGGTCTTCGCTGTCGGCGAGATGGCCGGTTCGCCGAAGATCACGGAGTATATCGGCGCGATCGCTCCCGCCGACAAGAAGGCGCTCTACATGGGTTACTCGTTTATTCCTATCTTCCTGGGGAACGTGTTCGCCGGGCTGATCTCCGGTTCCGTGTACCAGGGGATGTCGGACAAGGTGACGATCACGCGGGAATACGCGCGGGAACAGGGTTTCGCGATCGCCGACGGCCTGTCGCAAGGCGAGTACTTCGACGAGGTGGCCCGGCAAGCCGGCATGAACGGGCGGGAGCTGACCGACTTGCTGTGGAATACTTACTCGCCCTCCTCGATATGGCTCGTCGTGCTGGTCATCGGGCTGTCCGCGACATTGCTGCTCTTTATCTACGACCGCTACAAGCGGTAACGCGGCGGGGTGAACGGACGGGGGGCGTTCGTTCCTTTGGCGATGGTTGCCGTTTTCTCGCGTGAATTACTAACTTTGAGGGAATTTTTACATGACCAAGTATGAGACGCCTGATCTGGATCATTTGGATAATCTCGCTGGCCGCGTGTAACCGGGCCGCCGTCGAGAGTAATAACCGGGCAATGGAGTGTATCCATCGCGGGATGTACGAGCAAGCCCTGGAGGAGTTGAACGCCGCGATCACTTCCGCGCCTGCTTACCTGCCGGCCTATTTTAACCGGGCTATCGTCCGCGCTAACATGAGGATGCCGGGGGACGCCTTGAAGGATATCGATCGCGTGATTGCCGGTGACCCGGGGAATGCCCGCGCGCATTATTACCGGGGCGTCATCCACGAGAATCTCGGCGAGAACAGGGAGGCAATCCAGGATTATAGCCGGGCGATCGCGTGCGACCCCGCTTTCCGGGACGCTTACCACTATCGAGGGATCGCGCGCTACAAGATGAACGACCTCGATGGCGCGCTGGTCGATTATGACGCGGCGATCGCGCTGGGCCTGGAGTCTAGCGCCCTCTTCTTTAACCGCGGCGCCATCCTCCAGCAACAGGGCCGGTTCGACGAGGCGATCACTACCTATTCCCACTCTATACGGATCGACCCGTCGAACGCTAACTCCTATTATAACCGCGCGATCTCGCGCCTCTGCCTGGATAATCTCCGGGAGGCCTTGCAGGATCTCGAGATCTCCCGTCGCCTCGGCCACCCCGGGGCAGCCGGGACGATAGAGAAGGTGCTGGAGCGCGCGCGCTGAGGTTATCGTAGTAGCTCTAACTCGTTTTCTGTCATCTTCCACCGGGAGCCGCGTGCCCGCGAGTGCATGAATAATCGCGAGATCGACTTGTCGGTGACGATGACCGTCCCGACGGGGACGAATAGCTGGAGGGCGAGCGTCTGGTAGTTCCAGCGATCCGCCGGCAAGACATCAAAGAACTCCGGCAGCAGTAGTAGCGAGTCGCGCATCTCCAGGTTGTAGCTGATGTCCCCGGCAAACTGGTGCGCCTCGAGCTTGTTTTTCCCCAACGCTCTTTTCGTGACCTGCAACGTGACGCGGTCGCTATCCCCCCTGGCAATAGAGAGATAGGGATGCTTGTGGAAGCGCTCGTTTCCCTTGTCGTAACAGAGATCCAGTGGCGGGAAGTTGGCCAATGGCGCGCCCGGCTGCATCTCGATGTATAGGGTCTTGACGACCGGGAACGCGCTCGTCTCCCGTACCTCGTTCTTGTACGCCCGGCGATGCACTTCCGTGATGATCACGTACGTCGTGATGGATAGCGCCACTATCAGCACGATCAATAGTATGACGTGCACGAACGCGCGACGGATCTTGAACCACTTGATCAACCAGATCCCCCAGAAGAAACAAGCAAATGATAATAACAGGAGCGCCGTGCCGACGCTCACGAGAAGAAGCAGGAACGAGAGGGGTGAGATCACGCGAGGTAATATCTCCTCGAATCTCAATAATTCCCACTGTACTCTGTGCGCGAACACGAGATCTTGCAATATATGTAAACCAGCCGGCGCGACGAGAATTAAAAGACCCCCCGCGCAAAGGATGCATCCCAGCACGATCCCTAGCACCCTCAGCCCGCCGTGGGAGCATTTCTCCAGGATTACTCCCGCCTTTTTCGAGAAGCGGTTCAGCAACTGCCGGAGCGCGGGGATGTCGATGGACTCCTTGACGCTCCTCTCGATCGTGTTAATGTTTACCGGCTGCCCGGTCATCTCGAGCTTCTGTGCCCTGTTCCGTGCCGGTGGGATGATGATATACAGCACCAGGTATAACAGGACGGAAATCCCGCCCAGGAGTGTCATCAAGACGAAGAACAGGCGAATGACCGTCGCGTGAATACCTGTCCAGTGCGCGATCCCGGCGCACACGCCACCGACATATCGATTGTCCGTGTCGCGATAAATCCGCTTGAAAGACCTCTCTTGCCGCGCCTCCCCGGCATCACTTCGCGCCCCTGCCGCGTTCCCGGCGAAATCCTCTACCGTGCCGAGCGTCGCGATCACCCGCGCTACCTCCTCCGCCGTGACGACCGCCTCGATGCCACCGGGACGTTCCGTGAATAACTCCTCGATCCGGGCCTCGATGTCGGCGATGATCTCGTCCGCGCCCGGTTCGTTACTAAAATACTGCTCGAGGGATTCCATGTAGGCCGACAAGCGATCGCACGCCTCGTCCTCGATCTGTAAGGAAACCCCGTTAATCTGAATGATCTTTACACATTTCATA
>JAITJA010000183.1 GCA_031279175.1 Odoribacteraceae bacterium | reverse complement strand
ATAGTACTTCGTTCTTGTATCCGAGGTCGATGAAGCCGGTGTTGCCGGAGAAGGCGTAGCGATCGCCTTGCTCGTCGAGATATCCCTGCATGGTGTTCATGTCGAAAAGCGGCCTGGCGGCGATGACGTCTGACGCGGCGGCGATGGCGTCGTCATAACGACGTTCGAAGAGGGCCACGCGGGCGCGGAGTGCTTGCAGGGAGGTGTAGTCGAAGCGATAGAGGCTTTTGGATGTTTTCCCGGCGAGATCGCGTTCGGCGGCGTCGAGATCGATGTTGATTCGTTCCCATACCTTGCCGACGGGTACGCGGGTGTTGTTTTGGGTGTTCTGGTGCACGTCTTCGGCGGAGAGCGGCATGGGCACGCCTGGTTTGTCGAGGTTTTCTTCTTCTGGCGTGTCGGCGTAGAGGTTCGCGAGGTAGAAGTAGCAGTAGGCGCGGAGGGCGCGCGCTTCTCCCCTGACGGTTTCGAAGAGTACCCTTTCCTCGGGTTCCGGTACCCTGCCGTCGAACTCGTCGAGGACGGAGTTGGCGTAGTAGATCGAGGAGTAGAGTTGATTCCAGTAGGCGTCTTCCGCCCCGGCGAGCAGGTGCGTGGCAGCCCAGACGAACCAGGGTTCGTTGATGGCCGCGGGGGCGTTGATGGCATTGAGGTTGGCGTAGACGTTGTCGGTGCATAGCTCGGTGCGCGTGAAGAAATCGACGCGCGGGTATCCACCAAGGAGTAGTGATTCATAGTCGGCGACGCTGACCGGCACCATGCGGTTGACGGGTTGTATGTCCAGCAGGTTGCAGCTCGCGAGGAGTACAATTGGTAGTACGAGTGCTTGTATATATTTCATTGTTGTTGTTTTTAGAATTGTACGTTGATCGAGAAGGAGTACGTGCGCGGCAGCGGCAGGTAGGTGTTCCCGAAGGAGACGTTGGCGCTGTTCGTGGCGGAGTATTTCATGAGGGCGCCGGTGGCCTCCGGGTCTTGTCCCTTGAGCTTGGAGGAGTGCCATGCGCGGAGGTTGTATCCCTGTGCCATGAGGCGGATGTTCTGTATGCCGGCTTCGCGCAGGAATTGGCTGCTCCAGTCGTAGGCGAGGGAGAGGTTCTGCAATCGGACGAAGTTGCCCTTGACGGTACGGATGTCGCTGTTGTTGTACATCTGCGCGCTCGCGGGGTATGGGTAGGTGATCGATGCTTCCCAGGGGTCGACCTCGAGGACGGGGATGTTGGTGCGTTCCTCGTCTCCCGGTTCTCTCCAGCGGTAAGCCAACTCCTTGGAGAGGTTTTGACCGGGCGCCGGGAAGGCGAAATCGTAGTCAGTGGTGAGACTCCTGAGACGGATGATGTTCCCGAAATTCCCGATGAGCAGGGCGGAGAGGGTGAAGTTTTTGTAATGAATCGCGTTCGTCAGGCCGCCTTGCCACGTGGGCATGGTGCTTCCCGAGTAGACGAGGGCGTCGATGTTATTCATACCCGTGATGACGGTGGCGCGCTCTTCGGTGGGATTTCCCTGTTCGTCGAGGACGTTTTTCCCGTTATAGAACATGGGACGTCCTTGCGCGTTTAGCCCGGCGAACTCGTATGACCATAGTCCGTTGATTGGTTTCCCGACGACGGCAGCGGCGGAATAGTCGGTGCGTTGCGCGTTGGTGAGCAGGGAGTACGTGGGGACGGAGTAGACGTCAAGCACCTCGTTGTAGTTGTATCCGGCGGTCAGGCGCGACGTCCACCGGAAGCCGCGCGCGTCGATGTTGACGGAGTTAAAGGAGAACTCCCAGCCGCGGTTGAGGATGGAGGCCCAGTTGACTTGTATGCTGGAGAATCCGGAGACGCGCGAGACTTGCTTGTTCCCGAGCATGTCGACGCCCTTCTTGTGGTAGTACTCGATGATCCCGGATAAGCGACGCTTCAGGATACCGAACTCGATGGCGACGTTCGTCGTGTAGTTTTTTTCCCACTTGAGGTTGGGGTTCTTTGGGGCGGAGATGGTGAGGTAGTTCTCGTTTTTCTCCGGATCGACCCTCCCGATGGTGGCGACGAGGCTCGAGTAGGCCTGCGAGGCGACATTTCCTTGCGTTCCGTACGACGCGCGCAGCGTGAGGTAATCGATCCATTTGATTTCTTTCATGAACTCTTCTTCCTTGATCTGGTAGTTGGCGCCAACGGCCCAGAGGGGTTGGAAGAGGTCGTTGGTTTTTATACCAAATCGATTAGATCCGTCGACGCGCCCGTTGATGCTGATGGTGTACCTGTCGCGGAAGGAGTATCCCGCGGTCCCGTACCATGAGAGGGCTGCGGTTTTGTTGACATCTTGCGTCCACGCGGGCCTACCGAGGTATTCTTGCAGGGCGTACTGCGGGATCTGCTGGTGTCCGCGGTCGTGCGCGTACCCGTAGATCTCGGTGGTCTCCACCTCGTAGTTTGAGGTGCGGATCTCTTGCCCGATCATGACGTCGAAGCGATGTTCCCCGGCGAGCGTCTGCATGTACGAGAGCTGGTTGCGGAAGGTGAGCGAGGAGTTGTTGCTGCTCCTGAACTTGCGGTATCCCCCGTCGTTCCAGTAGGGCACGGAGGTGTAGTCGACGATATACCACAGGTCTTTTTTCCGGGCGCGCACGAAGTAGCTGTCTTCCGTGGCGACATCCTCCTCGGAGGTATTCTGCCGGGTGAATGAGAAGAGGGAGTTAAAGGCGATCTCGGGGATGAGACGCCACTCCAGGTCGATCGTTCCCTTCACGCCGAAGCTCTTGGAGGCGCGCCAGGCCTGCTCGCGGTTCTCGAGGAAATTAAACTTGAGGTCGTTTATGTACATGTGGTTGAAGTTCCCGTTCTCGTCGTAAGCGTTGTGCGCGCGGGTGGTATAGATGGCCCACTCGTATGGATTCTCCCTGGAGTCCTGCGCGAAGAAGCTTTTGTTTTCCCTCGCGTTCACGTCGAGCATCCCGCCGACGCGGAGGTTCTCACGCAGACGCGTGTAGACCTTCACGGCCCCGGTGTAGGTTTGCATGCCTACTTTCCGCGCGGTGGCCTGCTCGTCGGTATAGCTGCCGGAGAGGTAGAAGGTAGTCTTCTCGTTACCACCGGATACGCCAAGGGAATGGCGGTGCGTGACGGCGTCGCGGAAGAGGTACTTGAACCAGTCGGTGTTGACCTCCTCGAGTTGTTTTACCTTCTGTTCGAACTCCTCCCAGGTGATCTTGCGGTCCTGCACGTCGATGAAATAGCGCTCGAAGTCGGTCACCGTGCCGTATTGCCCGGCGTACGTGGAGGTGGCGGTGAAAGCGCCGCGGCGGATCATCTCGAGGTTAACGTCGATACGCTCCTTCGAGTTCATCATGTAGGCGTCTTCCACGCGGGGGCGTTCGCCGATGGTGATGCTCCCGGAGTAGTTCACGCGCGTTTTCCCGGCGACGCCTTTCTTGGAGGCGATGACGATAACGCCGTTGGCGGCGCGCGTGCCGTAGATGGCGGTGGCCGCGGCGTCTTTCAGCACGTTAATCGACTCGATGTCGTCGATGTTCACCCCGCCGATGCCCGACGCGATGAGGTTTCTGTTCGTGAGGATATCGTCGACGGACGCGTTCACGGGGTCGTCAAGGATGATGCCATCGACGACCCACAGCGGTTGCGCGTTCCCACTGATCGTGGAGGTTCCGCGGACGCGGATCTGCGGCACGGCGCCGGGAGCGCCGGAGGTGCTCATGATCATCATCCCGGGGACTTGCCCCTGGAGTAGTTTGTCGATGTTCGGCTGGTTGATGCCCTTGAGGTCATCCATGTTCACGTGGCTGATGGAGGAGGTGAGTTTCCGTCGTTCGACGCGCTGGTAACCGGTGATGATGATCTCGCCCATCTCGCTGATCTCGTCTTCCATCACGACGTCAAGCGTCGTCTCGCCGGCGAGCGCGATCTCTTTTTCTTTCATCCCGATGAAGGAGAAGACGAGGGTCACGCGTTCTCCCTTCTCGATGGTGATTTGGAAGCGGCCCTCGTGATCGGTGGCAACGCCGCGCGCGGTTCCTTTCACGCGCACCGTCACGCCGGGGAGCGAGGCGCCGGTAGCGTCGGAGACTTTCCCGCGGATGATGACGCGCTCGACCTGTGACGAGGGGCGTTGTTTTTTCACGATGAGGATAAACTCCCCGTCGGTTTCGTGGCCGAGGCCGCGTGGCGACAGGACGGCGTCGAGCACCTCGTCGACCGGCACGCGGTGGTAGTCGACCTTCACCTTGTCATCCCTGTTCAACATGTCGTTGCTGTACATCACGATGTAGCCGGTCTGGTCGCGCACTTGCTCGAAGAGCTGCCGGTAGGTGATCTCGGCAGCAGGCAGCGTTATCCGGCGTTGCGAGAAGCCGGTCGCGTGGCTACACAGCACGAAACTTAACACGAGACACGCCGTCCATCTCGCGATAGCGAGTGTCTTTCTCGCGCCGTCTCTCCACGAGGCGGCGTCTTGGGTTCTACTTTCTCTCATACTTTTCTTGTTGTTTATTTGTTTCGGATTAGTCGCGGTGAAAGCCCGCGGTTATTGATCGTGTACTTCTATGATCGCCCCGTTGAAGCGGAAGCGCGTATCGGAGGTCTTTTCGATAAAGTCGAGCATGAATTGCAGGGTATTGTCACGTTTCACCGCGCCGGTAAAGGAGCGCGAGCGGGTCTCGTCGGAGATGAAGCGGAACTTCACGTCGTACCACCGTTCCAGCCGGGTGCATAGTTCCCCGAGCGGCATCCTGTCGAAGTCAAATAGTCCCTCTTTCCATGACGTGTAGTAGGCGGTGTTCACGACGTGCCTGGTTGCTGCTCCTGTCGCGTGATCTACCCGCGCCTGCTCTCCCGGGACGAGCGACAGCGTTTTTCCCCCGGCGGTCACCGTCACTGATCCGCTTTCCAGCGTGATTTCCGTTGCCGCGTCATCCTCGTACGCCATCACGTTGAACGACGTGCCGGTCACGCGGGTCACTGCCCGTGCCGAGTGGACGATAAACGGGCGCGTGGCGTCCTGTCTCACCTCGAGGAAGATCTCTCCCTCGACGTGTATCTCGCGGCTCTCTCGGCCGAAGATCACCGGGTAGCGGACGCTGCTCCCGGCGTTCACGCGCACCTTTGTCCCGTCGGAGAGGGTCATCGCGTAGACGCCGCCGCGGGGCACTACCAGCGTGTTATATTCCGGTTCGCCGGGCGCGTCGCCGGTCTCCCGGTAGGTCAGCCCCGAGAGGCTATCTCCCTCTGCCCGGGCGTATCCCATGTCCACGCGCGTGCCGCTCGCGAGGGAGATCTCGCTGCCGTCGTGCAACACCAGCGTGGCCTCGTTCGCGCCCCCGCGCGTTATCCCGGAGAGCGAGCAGGTCGCGTCGTCTGCCGGGAGGGCGATCCACCAGAGCCCCGCCGCCACGAGGAGCGCGGCGGCAACGCCAGAGAGATATCTCCGCGTCACCACTCTTTTTCTCCCGGCGCGGAGGCGTCTCCAGGCTTTTCGCTCGTCGATGCTGTTCCATGCCGAGGCGTGTTTCGCGCGGTAATATACCTCGCAGAACTGTTCGTATCTCGCGCGGTGTTCCTCGCTCTCGTCGATCCACTCCCGGAGGCGTGTTGCTTGCTCGTCGGTTGCTTTGCCTTGCAGGCAGTCGAGCAGGTCATCTTCTAACTGTTCGTTCATGAGTCCCGTGTTGAAAGTAATGACAGTAAAACAGAATCCTCGCGAAAACGGGTGAACCGGGAACGGGAAAAATAACGGGAGGGCGCGCGGGTCAGGTCACGAGCAGAAAAGGTCGGGGAGGAGGGTATCCGAGATGATCCAGAACGAGGGGGTCGGGCGGAGATAGTTGTTATCTTCCAGGAGGAGGCGGGCGGAGAGGAGGCGCTCCCAGGCAGGGCGGGTACGCGCGAAGAAGAGAGGGAACTCCTCCTGCAAGACGCGGAGGGACGCGCCCCACGTCACGCGCA
>JAITJA010000181.1 GCA_031279175.1 Odoribacteraceae bacterium | reverse complement strand
CGGAAAGGGCCCCGCGCGTCGACGGATGCCAGTGGAACGTCCCGGAAAGGTCGCCGCGCGTCGACGGATGCCAGTGGAACGTCCCGGAAAGGGCCCCGCGCCTGGACGGGTGCCCGCGGAACGTCCCGGAAAGGGCCCCGCGCCTTGACGGGTGCCCGCGGAACGTCCCCGGCGTAACTTTTCAGTCCCGGCGCGGGCGGGATATGATTTTTGTTATCTTCGCGTCGATTTCACGATAGCAAGTAATTCAGGAAACTACATGGATATCTCATTTAAAATCGAGAGCGATGAAAATATACACGAGAACCGGGGATGACGGGACGACCTCGCTGGTCGGGGGGGCGCGCGCCCGGAAAAGCAGCGCGAGACTCGAGGCGTACGGCGCCGTGGACGAGTTGAACGCGCACGTCGGGATGATTCGATCTTATCCCGTTGGCAAAGAGGTGATCGACGAGCTTGTCGCGATCCAGCGAGAGCTATTCGTCGTCGGGGCCAACCTCGCGACAGACTTGCCTGCCGATGACCCGAAACGGGCGCGGTGCTCGCCGGACGCCGTGGCGTTCCTCGAGCGGGCCATCGACCGGATGACGGAAAACCTGCCGCGCGCGACGCGCTTTATCCTCCCGGGAGGAGACCCGGTAGTCTCTGCCTGCCACGTGGCGCGCGCGGTGTGTCGCCGGGCAGAACGACGCGTCGTCGCGCTGGGCGAGAAGGAGCGGGTCGACGAGGAGGTCGCGCGCTACGCGAATCGTCTCTCCGACTACCTGTTCGTCCTTTCCCGCCGGCTAACGCGCGAACGGGGCATGGAAGAGATCAACTGGGAACCATGAACAAGAAATGACATGAAACAACTCCTGCAATTTCTAGGCGAGCTGAAGGAACACAACGAGAGAGAATGGTTCCAGGCCAATAAACAACGCTATCGCGAGACCAGGGCCACGTTCGAGGCGTTTACCGGGAAACTGATCGATCGCGTCACCGCGTTCGACCCGGGGATCGCCGGCGCGAGCGTGAAGGAGTGTGTCTTTCGCGTCTACCGCGACACGCGCTTCTCTCCCGATAAACGACCCTACAAGACGCACGCCGGCGCGTTTATCACGAGAGGGGGGAAGAACATGCCGCGCGGGGGGTATTACCTGCACGTCGAGCCGGGGAACTCGCTGCTCGCCGGGGGGATATGGTGCCCGGACGCCGCGCTGCTCAGGGCCCTGCGGCGGGACGTGTACGACAACATCGAGGAGTTCCTGTCGATCATCCGCGATCCCGCCTTCGCGCTACACTACGCGCTCGACGACGGGTACATGCTCAAGCGCGTCCCGTATCCTTTCCCGCCGGACGATCCCGCCGCCGCGTGGACGCGATACAAGAGCTATACCGCCGCGCGCTTTATCCCCGACGCGCTTTTCGAGGCGGCCGACGCCGTCGAGCAATGTGCCGACATGCTCCGGCCGCTCTACCCCTTTAACCAGTTCCTTAATTACACCGTGGACGAGTCGACAAGAGACGAGGAGTACCCCGCCGGCCTGTAACGGGACGCTCCTTTTGACCTTGTCGCCGGTTCCATCGCGCGAAATGGCGCCCCGCCCCGTCCCGCGCTGCCTCCCCTTGCCTTTTGTTATTCCGGTGGAAAGTAATATATTTGCGCCTCTAAAGTAAAAAAAATGAAGAAACGTTTCCAGGAATACAAGGGGTTAGACCTCGCGAGAATTAACAAGGAGATCCTCGAGGAGTGGGAAGAACAACGCACCTTCGAGCAAAGTCTTGAAACGCGCGCGGGCTGCCCGTTGTTCGTCTTCTACGAGGGGCCGCCGTCGGCAAACGGGATGCCGGGCATTCATCACGTGATGGCCCGAACGATCAAGGATATCGTGTGCCGCTACAAGACCCTGAAAGGTTTCCGCGTCGAGCGCAAGGCCGGCTGGGACACGCACGGGCTGCCCGTGGAATTGAGCGTGGAAAAAGCGCTCGGGATCACGAAAGAAGATATCGGGAAAACAATCCCCGTGGAAGCATATAACGCCGCGTGTCGCGCCGACGTGATGAAATATACCGGCGAATGGGAAGAGTTGACCCGGAAGATGGGATACTGGGTGGACACGCGCGACCCGTATATCACCTGTGATAACCGCTACATCGAAACGCTGTGGTTTCTCCTGAAACGCCTGCACGAGAAAGACCTCCTGTACAAGGGATATACCATACAGCCCTATTCCCCGGCCGCCGGGACAGGGCTGAGCGCGCACGAGCTGAACCAACCGGGATGCTACCGGGAGGTGAAGGACACCTCGTGCGTGGCGCTCTTCAAGGCAATCATCGACGAGCGGTCGCCACTGGAGCCATTCGGGGAGGAGGTCTACCTCGCCGCCTGGACGACAACCCCATGGACGCTCCCCTCGAACACGGCGCTGGCCGTGGGAGCGAACATCTCGTACGTCGTCGCGGAGAGCTTCCACCCGTACACCTCGAGGCCCGTCATGCTGGTGATGGCCAGGGAAAGAGTGGCCGCCCACTTCCTCCCGGGGGCCGGGGAGACGCCGCTCGACGCGTACAAGGCAGGCGACAAGCTGATCCCGTACCGGGTGGTAGCGGAGCTGAAAGGCGAGCAGCTCGAGGGGACGCGCTACGAGCAGTTAATCCCCTGGATGACGCCGGGGGGAGACGCGTTCCGGGTAATCACTGGCGACTTCGTCTCCACGGAGGACGGGACGGGGATCGTGCACATCGCCCCGACGTTCGGCGCGGACGATGACCGGGCAGCAAAAGCCGCGGGGATCGCCCCGGTATTGCTCGTCGACAGGGAGGGAAATCGCCAACCCATGGTGGATCGCCGCGGGCGTTTCTTCCCGGTGGAGGAGATCGACCCCGCGTTCCTGGAACAGCACGTCAACATCGACCTTTACCGCGAGTACGCGGGGCGCTTCGTGAAGAATGATTACGACCCGACAATCCCCGCCGGGGCAGCAACCCTCGACGTGGATCTATGCGTGATGCTGAAACAGGAGAACAAGGCCTTCAAGATCGAAAAGCACGCGCACGTCTACCCGCATTGCTGGAGAACGGATAAGCCGGTGCTCTATTACCCGCTCGACTCGTGGTTTATCAAGACCACGACCTTCAAGGAACGGATGATCGAGCTGAATAAAACGATCCTCTGGAAACCGGCCAGCACCGGGGAAGGACGCTTCGGGAAGTGGCTGGAGAATCTCGTGGACTGGAATCTCTCGCGCTCCCGCTACTGGGGGACGCCCCTCCCGATCTGGACAAGCGAGGATGGCGAACGGAAATGCATCGGCTCCGTGAAAGAGTTGATGGAGGAGATCGAGCGGGCCGTGAAAGCAGGCGTGATGAAGGAGAATCCCTGGCCGACATTCGTCGCGGGCGATTACTCGACGGGAAATTACGAGAAGATCGACTTGCACCGTCCCTTCGTCGACGACATTATCCTCGTCTCCTCGTCGGGCAAGCCGATGACGCGGGAGAAAGACCTGATCGACGTGTGGTTTGACTCCGGGGCGATGCCCTACGCGCAATGCCACTACCCGTTCGAGCACGCCGAAGATATCGACAACGGGACGCGCTTCCCGGCCGACTTTATCGCCGAGGGCGTCGACCAGACGCGGGGATGGTTCTTCACGCTCCACGCCATCGCCGCGATGTCCTTCGACTCGGTCGCCTTCAAGAACATCATCTCCAACGGGCTGGTGCTCGACGCGAAGGGAAATAAAATGTCCAAGCGCCTCGGGAACGCCATCGACCCCTTCCAGACAATCGAGGAACACGGCTCGGACCCCCTGCGCTGGTACATGATCACGAACGCGCAACCGTGGGACAACCTCAAGTTCGACATCGCCGGCGTGGACGAGGTCAAACGAAAGTTCTTCGGCACGCTGTACAACACCTACAGCTTCTTCGCCCTCTACGCCAATATTGACGGCTTCGACCACGCCGGGACGGACGTGCCGCTGGCCGCGCGACCGGAGCTGGATCGCTGGATTCTCTCCCTGCTCAACACGCTGGTCAAGGAGGTCACCGCCGCCTACGAGAGCTACGAGCCCACGCGGGCCGGACGCGCCATACAGGACTTCGTCATCGAGAACCTGTCAAACTGGTACGTGCGCCTCTCCCGCAAACGCTACTGGGGAGGAGAGGAATCCATCGATAAGCTCTCGGCATACCAGACGCTATACGCCTGCCTCGAGACCGTCGCCGTGCTGGCATCGCCCATCGCGCCGTTCTACGCGGATCGCCTGTACGCCGACCTGAACCGGGTGACCGGAAAGCATCCCGTGAACGTCCACCTGACAAGTTTCCCCGCGGCCGACGAAACCTGTATAGATAAGGCGTTGGAAGAACGCGTGGAGATCGCGCAACGCGTCTCCTCGATGGTACTCGGGCTAAGAAGAAAGGTGCAAATCCGCGTCAGGCAACCGCTATCAAAGATGCTCGTCCCGGTCGCGAACGAACGCGTGATCGAGCAACTGGACGCCGTGAAGCACATCATCCTCTCGGAGGTTAACGTCAAGGAAATCGAGTACATCACCGACACCTCCAGCGTGCTCGTCAAGCGGATTAAACCCAACTTTAAAACGCTGGGGCCAAAGCACGGGAAGCAGATGAAGCCCATCTCCGAGGCCATCGAGGGAATGACGCGGGAGGAGATCTACAGGCTCGAGAGAAACGGGGAGTTCGCGCTGCCCGTCGACGGGAAAACCATCATCCTGACGCCAGGGGACGTGGAAATCAATTCCGAGGATATCCCCGGCTGGCTCGTCGCGAACGATGGCCCGTTCACCGTCGCCCTCGACGTGAATATCACGAAGGAGTTGAGAGAAGAAGGCATCGCGAGGGAGATCGTTAACCGCGTGCAGAACGCGCGCAAGGAAAGTAACTTTAACGTGACCGACAAAATATCCCTCCGCGTGAGAAAACACCCGGGAATAAACGAGGCCATCACGCGATTCAGCGACTACATCGCCAACCAGGTGCTCGCCGGGGAGATCGCGCTCGACGACGCGCTCGAGGGGGAAACAAAAGAAGTCGAGATCGACGACATCCGCACGACAATAAAAATCAAACGACTGTAACAACTAATTGTATTCACTCAAATAAAAACAACCATGACTGAAAAAACGAGATTTTCCGACGAAGAATTGCAAGAGTTTAAAGAGATCCTCCTCGAAAAACTCGAAAAAGCAAGAAAAGATTACGATACCTTGAAGGCCGTGATCTCCGGTAGCGACGGGAATGACATCGCGGACACCTCCCCCACCTTCAAGGTGCTGGAAGAGGGCGCGGCCGTCCTGTCGAAAGAAGAATCCGGGAGACTGGCACAGCGACAAGCCAAATTTATATCGTACCTGGAAGCGGCGCTCGTGCGCGTCGAAAACAAAACCTACGGCGTCTGCCGGGTAACCGGGAAACTGATCTCCAAGGAGCGCCTGCGGGCCGTGCCGCACGCCACGCTGAGCATGGACGCGAAAATGGGAATGGACTGATGAAGCTCAAGACAAAATTATTCCTGTTCATTGCCCTCCTCCTGGTCATCGACCAGGCCGTGAAGATATGGATCAAGACACACATGATGATCGGGCAAGAATACACCATCTTCAGCTGGTTCAAGATCCTCTTCATTGAAAACCCCGGGATGGCCTTTGGCATCGAGTTCGGGGGCGTCGCGGGAAAAATCGCGTTAACGATCTTCCGTGTCGCGGCCGTCACGGCCATCGGCTGGTACATCCTCCACCTCGCGCGCCGGAAAGCCCCCGCGGGCCTGCTACTCTGTTTCTCGCTTATCTTCTGCGGGGCGGCCGGGAACATCATTGACAGCATCTTCTACGGGATAATCTTCGAGCCAAGCCTCGCGCGCGTCTCCTCGATCTTCCCTGCCGCCGGGTACGCCCCCTTGTTACAGGGAAAGGTAGTCGACATGCTCTACTTCCCCTTGTACGAGGGCTACCTCCCCGACTGGATCCCCTTCCACGGGGGGGATTACTTTATCTTCTTCCGCCCCGTGTTTAACCTCGCCGACTCTTACATCACGATCGGCGTGATCTCCCTGCTCCTTTTCTACCGGAGGTTCTTCTCCACCAAAAAGACATGATTTCCTGTCAAAGTATATAAATATATCCCCGGGATTACACGATAATCCCGGGGATAATCGTCTAAAAACCGGGAAGGTCTCTTTTAATAACGAAAACGGGTCTACCATTAACCTTTAATCCCCCCTGCACGTGGAGTAAGCATGTATCGAACACCGGAAAGGGGACGACGATGATGCAAAATCTCCCGCCGCCCCCGGCAACGCGACCCTCGCGTCGCGAGAAACGCTCTTTGAAATACTGGTTTCGCGCCGCGCTCTCCCCGTGGGGGGACGCGATAATAAAAAAGCCTCTCCCGAAAGCAACAAAACGGGGCTCGAGAATACGTCCGCGAGCGTTGATGGTCGGCGGGAGGCCGAAAATGGCAAAAGGAGTGCAGTCGACCATGCATGAGACGCGTTTGACCGTGCATGGAACGCGTTTGACCGTGCATGGAACGCGTTTGACCATGCATGGAACGCGTTTGACCATGCATGGAACGCGTTTGACCGTGCATGGAATGCGTTTGACCACGCGTGGAATGCGTTTGACCATGCATGGAATGCGTTTGACCATGCATGGAATGCGTTTGACCACGCGTGGAATGCGTTTGACCATGCATGGAATACGGTTGACCATGCATGGAATGCGTTTGA
>JAITJA010000063.1 GCA_031279175.1 Odoribacteraceae bacterium | reverse complement strand
AGTCCGCGTCGAGCGTGGCGTGCTTGACCGTTTCCTGGAGGCTGATTGGAGATCTTGTAGTTGTCATTATCATTTTCATCCATTTTAAAGTTGACATGAAAAAAGCGCACGAACCGTTTGAAAACCGGTTTACACGCTTTAGCGGCGGTCGGGAGGGCTGCCTACAAGGAGTAGAGGAACTCGGGGGCGAAGTCAGCCCCGTTGTACCATTCTAGTGTCCACGAGGTAAGGCCGAATTGAATGAAGTTGTCCAGGTCTTTCAACGGCTCGAACATCGGCCCTTTCAGCAACGGGAGAAAGTCAATGACCTTCACGGTTCCATCACTGAAATCGAGACGCATCGTGTAGTCCTCAATGTATTCAACATCCACTACCCTGATTAACGAGATGTCTTCCATGTCATTTCTTTTTTAACGGTTTGATATTCGTTTGTCTTCCCGCGAAACTATGCCTTTCACGATGATTTCCAATTGCTCCCCGAGAGTTAGAAATAATAACATGCCCTTGTAGGAGGGCAGGAGGTGCGCGTGGACGTAAGCGCTTTCTTGCAGGGGAATTTTTATCGAGAAGGTGTTATCTGTCACGCGGGAACGAAAGTCGCGGTCGTTCGATCGAAACACGATCGCGGAATCGTTTCCCTCTACCCGTCCGCTTAGTTGTACTTCTCCGCGTTGCAGGCAGGAAGAGAATAGAACGATACGCGCATTATCGCGACATAAATCTTCATGCATTACGTTTCTTGAGTGATGTGACGTGTAAAGGTAAAAAAATATTGGGAACAAGGCGTTCTCGTTCCCAATATTTTAAATATGAACAGCTACTTTACGATCGCGGCGAACTCCGGGTTCTCAAAGTAACGGACAAACTCCGCGTCCGTGGCGGCCAGTTGCTTGTACGAGAGTTTTATCGTCGTGGCCTTCTTCAGGTTGTCCAGCACCATCGCGGAATTGTTCTGCCTGGCCCCGATCACCGCCTTCAGGTAGAATCCCAACGCGGAGTTATCGGTATTCAACTTCCTTGTGGCCTCGTTATAATTCCCGACCAGGATGTTGGCCAACGCGGCGTTAACGTCATTGTACGCCCCCAGGTAGCGGACGGCCGCGTTATAATCGCCGTTGATGATCGAGAGGATTCCCTTGTTATACTCCACCTCGGCGCCCGCGCCGGTAGCGTTACCCAGGTGGACAGAGGCTTGCTGGAGGTTGCCCTCTTTCAACGCGACGGCTCCCAGGTTGTTCAGGATAACCTTATTGTTCGGCGATAACGCGGCGGCCCGGTTAAAGCTGGCCTTGGCCTCGGCGATCTCGCACTGTTCAAGGAGGATCGTGCCAACGTCGTTATATCCCCTCCAGTCGTTCGAGTAGAGGCGGGTAATCGCGCGGTAGATGGACAATTTATCGCCCTCCCGCTCGAACAGGGTGGCGGCGTACAACAACTCCTCCGCGTTCAGTTCGCCGGGATTCTTTTGGGCCAGTGACTTTAACTCCTCGTCCGATTTACCGGTCTGCTCGGTGTTCACCACGAACAACGATCTCCTTAACTTCGGTAATACCTGTTCGGCAACCGTCGTGAAGGCAGAGGCGATATTCTTGATCTCCCGTTCCCGCACCTCCGGGTCCGAGTACATGGAAAGTACGCGCAGGATCAACTCCTTGTCCTGGATGTTAGACTCCTCCATTGCTTTCTGGAAACCTTCCCAGTCCTCGGGTACCACGTGCTGGTTAAGAAGAGAGGCGGGGAGCGTGGGGAGAATCTTCTTCGTCTTCAATTGGTTCTTCAAGAACGCGGTCGAGCCGGTTTCCCGGTTACCCGCGAGCTTCTCGTTCAGGCCAAGCGGGCCGTCGGGAGAGGCGTATGACTTGACGTCGATGCTACCAAGAGCAGTGTTCTTGGAGAGCAAGGCCTCCTTGATAAACGCTTCCAATTCCTTGATCTCTTTGGAGGTCATCTCCCGGTTGCGGATCTCTGCCGAGTTGATCAGGTAATAGATCGCGGCCTCTTTCTGTTGCTTGGTCACTCGTTGAAATTCGTCCGCCCCCAGCGAGAGTAGCGGCTTGTTTTCCACCAGCGCGGCAGTAGCGATGATCCCGTTCCCGATCTTTCTCGGCCCGAAGGCTAACGACTTCGACCCCTTGAAGCCCACGAGGTCGATTTCCAGGCTGGATAACCGCATCACGTCCTCGTAGGGGATACGGCTGATGTAGGTCACGGTTTTCCCCTCGTTGTAAGGGATAACTTCCATGTTTCCGATCACTTTTTCTCCCTGTAGCTCCTTCATTTCGAAAGATTTTTCTCCCCCGTTAAAGCGTAACACCGGCGTCGCCTCTATCCGCGTGCTTTTGTTGAAATAGTGCCCGGGGAACGTGATGTCGATCTTTAAATCTACAATGCCCCCCTTTGCCGCCAACACCTCCGGGGTAACCGCATAGGTGATGTCGCTGGAATGTTTCTTCATCTTCTTTAAAGATGAACACGAAACGGCTAACAACCCTGTTAGCGCGATGACTGCTATTAAACCAAACTTTACTTTCATAAATGCTCTTTTATTGAGTTAAAATTAATCTTGTTTTCTCTACAAGCAAAAGCAAATGTATTCGATTTTATTGGAATGACCATGATCTTCCCGATAAATTTTTATGTCGCGTTACTTTAACATCTAAGTCGCGAACGCTATCACGGAGACCAGATTTTGAATGACTCGCGGCGAAAATCCAGTCATGTCCGTCAAACATTTCACTCGCGTTTTGAACAAGAACACGCGAACGGACGCAGGATAAATGCCTCATTATTTTGCTTCTTGTTATCCGCTCGAATAAGGTTGTTGCACGGGCCGCCGCCCCTGACGCGGAGCGCTATCTCCATCCTTTCCCCGGGAGGTTTTATATCTTTTGCGCGATCAGATCCCGCGCCAGGGCGATTGCATTATCGATCCCGTCAGGACAAGATCCTCCCGCCGTGGCAAAGAACGGTTGGCCACCACCACCGCCCTTGATTTCCCTGGCCGCCGCCCGGACGATCTCGCCCGCGTGCAGCCCGGTAGTGGCTACCAGATCCTCGCCGATCATCACCGTCAAGTGAGGTTTGTCGTTGTATACCCCGCCAAGCACGAGTGCCAGCGGGGATAGCTCTCCCTTTAACTGGAAGGCTAACTCCTTCACCTTCGCCGGCGACAAGAGCAGGTTGACACTGATCAGGTTTACCCCGTTGAGCAGTTTCTTGTTGTTTTTCAGTTGTTCTTTCACCAGCTTCAATCTCTCGCTCTCGAACTTCTCGATCTCTTTTTTCAACCCCTCGTTCTCCTCCAGCATCGCCCGGACGTTCTCGAAGATCTCCCGGTTCGACTTGAATATCTGCGCCATCTTTTTGATCATGTTGAAGTGGTCAGAGATATACGCCTCTGCCTTAGCCCCGGTACATGCCTCGATCCGGCGAACGCCCGCCGCGATGGAAGACTCGGTGAGTATCTTGAAAAAACCGATCTGTCCCGTGGCCTTCGCGTGGGTACCACCGCACAACTCGACCGAGTCGCCGTACTTTACTACCCGTACCAGGTCGCCGTACTTCTCGCCAAAGAAGGCTAACGCCCCCATGTTTTTTGCCACCGAGATTGGGATTGCCCGTCGTTCCTCCAGCGGGGAATTTGCACGGATAGCCTTGTTCACCAGCGTGGCTACCCGCTCCAGGTCATCGTCAGTCACTTTCTGGAAATGGGAGAAGTCGAAACGCAAGTACTCGTCGCTCACGTACGAACCTTTCTGTTCCACGTGCGCGCCGAGCACCTCCCGCAAGGCATGATGCAGCAAGTGCGTTGCCGTGTGGTTATTGGCCACGACCGTCCGTCTTTCCGCGTCGACTTTGGCAAGGAAGACCCGGGTCGGGTCTTCCGGCAACTCCTCGACGAGATGCACGGTCAATCCCAATTCCCTTCGCGTGTCGATTACCCGTACTTTTTCATCCCCCGAGACGAGGTATCCGCTATCTCCCACCTGTCCGCCTCCCTCCCCGTAGAATGGAGTGATGTTGAACACCAGCTGGTAGAGCGTCTTCCCCTTCGTCGTTACCCGCCGGTAACGCGCCACCCGTACCTCGATCTCCGTGAAATCGTACCCGACGAACTCTTGCGACTCGTCGGGGGTCAACTCTACCCAGTCGTCGGCATCCACGGCCGCGTCCGAACGCGACCGCACTTTTTGTGCCTCCATCTCCGCCTCGAACTCCTGTAAGTTGACCTCCATTCCCCGCTCGCGGAGGATCAACTCCGTCAAGTCCAACGGAAACCCGTACGTGTCGTATAACTCGAACGCAACCTCCCCGTGAATCATCCGGCTTCCCTCTCCCTCGGTTTTCTCGATAATCTTGTCCAGTAGCTTTATTCCCTTGTCGAGCGTCTTGAAGAAGGCATTTTCCTCCTCCTCGATCACGCGTTCTACTAACGCCTGCTGGGCCTTCAGCTCCGGGTAATGCCTCCCCATCGTGCCGACCAGGGTCGGGATCAGGCGAAACATGAACGCCTCCTTCTGGTTCAGAAAGGTATAGGCGTAGCGCACGGCCCGACGAAGTATTCTCCGAATCACGTACCCGGCCTTCACGTTGGAGGGATGTTGCCCATCCGTGATGGCAAACGCGATTGCGCGCAAGTGATCAGCCACGACTCGTGCGGCCACGTCTGCCGCGGGATCTTTCCCGTAAGAGATCCCGCTAACCCGGGTAATCTCGCGAATCAGCGGGGTAAACAGGTCCGTGTCGTAATTCGATCTCTTGCCCTGCACGGCCATGCAAAGCCGCTCGAAGCCCATGCCGGTATCCACGTGGTGCATCGGGAGCAACTCCAGGCTCCCGTCCACCTTCCGGTTATACTGCATGAAGACCAAGTTCCATATCTCGATTACCAACGGGTTACCGGCATTGACCAACTCTTGTCCCGGCAGCACCGCCCGTTCCTCGTCCGGGCGCAAATCGATATGTATCTCCGAGCAAGGCCCACAAGGGCCTGTCTCGCCCATCTCCCAGAAATTGTCTTTTTTATTACCGGGCAACACCCTATCTTCCGGCAGGTAATTCCTCCAGCACGCCCGCGCCTCGTGATCCATCTCGAGATCGTCCCCGGGATATCCCTCGAAGAACGTCGCGAACAGTCGGTCAGGCTCTAATTCCATCTCCGTCGTCAGGAATTCCCACGCGAGCGCGATTGCCTCCTTCTTAAAGTAATCCCCGAATGACCAGTTGCCCAGCATCTCAAACATGGTATGGTGATACGTGTCGCGCCCCACCTCCTCCAGGTCGTTGTGCTTGCCCGACACCCGCAAGCATTTCTGCGCGTCGGCCACCCGCCTTGCTTCCGGCCTGGCGTTTCCCAGGAAAACGTCCTTGAACCGGTTCATCCCGGCATTGGTAAACATCAACGTGGGATCTCCCTTGATCACCATCGGGGCGGAGGGAACGATCGCGTGCGCTCGCTTCTCGAAGAAGTCTAAAAATCTTTGTCTAATCTCGTTGGATGTCATATCCATGTTATTTTTAAATTATATGTACTTGGATTTTACCCGCGTGCATCAGGAGTGTTTCCCCGGAAAAGAATCTTGATTCTCCCGGAAAGAAACTATTCCTTCTCGGGAGAAGAACATCCTACCCCCGTTCGCGCATCCCGTTTTCCTCTTGTCAACGGGGTTGCAAAATTAAATTATTCCCATTAACTTCGCGATCGAATCAAAATTTTTATTAGACCAGTGTACTATCATCATGGCGAAGACAGGATACTACTTTAACACTGAGACACTATCATTTGATAAGGTCGACATGACGATTAGGGAGAAAATGAGAAGATGGCTTTTGAAGTTCTTCTCGAGTTTCTCGTTAGCAATAGTTCTCTTCATTATCTTCTGGAATTTCTTTCCCTCCCCCAAGGAAAAGGCCCTAAGACGAGAAAATGAAAGGATTCTTTCTCAATATAACCTGTTGAGTAACGAGGCGGTACGTCTGTACGGGACACTCTCAGACCTCGAACAACGGGACGATAATATATACCGGGTGATCTTCGAGACAGAACCGATTGCCCCCTCCATCCGCCGGGCGGGAACGGGAGGGGTGGATCGCTACGAGAACCTGAGGCACTTTAATAACGCGAAGCTTATCATCGAAACAACAAGGAAGATTGACATGCTCGCGAAAGCGATTTATATCCAGAGCAAGTCGTATGACGAGGTGGAGATACTGGCGCGCAACAAGGCAGAGATGCTTGCATCAATCCCGGCGATCCTTCCAACCTCGTTGAACGCCACGTATATTACCTCCTATTTCGGATGGCGGCGGGATCCGATCACCCCCAACATATCCAAGTTTCACTGGGGGATAGATTTCGGCGGGCCAGTGGGAACTCCCATCCACGCGACGGGAGACGGCGTGATCGAAACTTGCGACATGGGAGAGGGATACGGACGACGCGTCATCATCAATCATGGCTTTAATTACAAGACGCTCTACGCACACCTGAAGAAAATTAACGTGACCAAGGGACAGAAGGTGAAGCGAGGTGAGGTCATCGGGGAACTCGGGGGAACGGGACGCGTCTCCGGCCCACACCTCCATTACGAGGTACGCAAGAACGGGGAACGTATCAATCCCATTAATTTTTATTTCAACGATTTATCTTCTGAAGAGTTAGAAGCGCTCGTGGAGACTGCTAACAACGCGGAACAGGATATATAAATTGAGTCGACGCGCGCGGCTCTCGTGATTTACTTTTACCTATCGTCATGGCGAAAACAGGATACCGTTTTAACCCAAAGACTTTATCGTTTGATAAGGTAGAGATTACCTTCCGAAAACGAATCGGGGGATGGCTACTGAATCTCCTTTCCGGTTTCTCGATGGCGATCGTCCTGTTCGTGATCTACCACCTGCTTTTTCCGTCACCGAAGGAAGAGTCCCTGAAGTCGGAAAACGAGGGGATACTCGTGCAGTATAACCTGTTAAGCGACGAGGTGGACCGTCTGGATAACGTGCTCGCGAGCCTGAAACACCGGGACGATAACCTTCACCGGGTGATCTTCGAAATGGAACCTGTCGTGCATACCTCCCGACAAGCCGAGACGAGGAGGATGAGTTACCGTGAGAAATTGAGATTCCTCAATAGTACCGAACTGATCGTCAACACGACGAGAAAAATCGATACCTTGTTGAACGCGATACGACAGCAACGTGCCGCGTACAACGAGGTGAATGCGCTGGCACGCGACAACACGGAGATGATCGCGTCGATCCCCACGACGCTGCCCGTTGCCTTGAACACCAGTACCATCTATCTCGCTGCTGCTTACGGCCCCTGTATGCATCCTGTTTACAAGATACTCAAGTTTCACCAGGGAATGGATTTCTCCGGACCGATAGGTGCACCCGTCCGTGCCACCGGTAACGGTGTGGTAGAGAGTTGTGGAAATGCCAAGGAGGTCGGACTCTACATCATCATCAATCATGGCTTTGAATACAAGTCCCTTTACGCCCATCTCGAGCAGATCAACGTGACCAAGGGGAAGAAGGTGAAACGAGGGGAGGTCATCGCGCTACTGGGAAACTCCGGGCAGGTCTCCGGCCCGCATCTTCACTACGAGGTGCACAAGAATGGGAAGCCGGTAAATCCCATTAATTATTTTTTCAACGACCTCTCGGCCGGGGAGTTTGATGTGCTCGAGGAGGCCGCCAATAACACGGGACAAAGCATGGATTAATACCCGAGACATGACCGAAAAACAAGTAAAAAAGGTATCGATCGGGAAAGTCTCCGAAATGTTCGGGGTCGACAATTCGTTGATCCGTTACTGGGAAGAGGAGACCAAAGCATTCAAGCCGGAAAGGAATAAAAAAGGAGATCGACGATTCTCTCCCGCTGACATCGATACAATTCGCTTGATCTATCACCTCGTGAAGGAGAGGGGAATGACCTTGAAAGGGGTACGCGCGCAGCTCAAGGATCGACGGAAGGAAACCGAACGAGTCTTCGAGATCGTTAAACGTCTCAAGCAAATCAAAGAACAACTGCTCGCCATCCAGAACAAGCTTCCCGCCGCGACGGGAAGGGAAACGAAACCAGAAAAATAAATTTATAACACGCGGACACGTGCGTATCCAGGAAATCATAGATATCATCGAATCGTTCGCCCCGTTGCACTTGCAAGCGGATTTTGACAATTCCGGTCTAACGTGCGGCGACGCGTGCCGGGAATTAACCTCCGCGTTATTGTGCCTTGACGTCACGGAAGAGGTGGTGAACGAGGCCATCGAGCTGGGAGCTAACCTGATCATCTCCCATCATCCGCTCTTGTTCCGAGGGATCAAACAGGTCACACCTGCCACCGGCGTGGAACGCGCCCTGATCCTCGCCATCAAGCGCGACATTGCCCTATATGCCGCCCACACCAATCTCGACGTGGTGGAACGAGGCGTGAGCGGGCGCGTGGCCGATAAACTACACCTGTCCCGCCGGGAGATCCTGCACCACGAGGGAGATCTACATTCCCCACACGGTTACGGGATTGTCGGCGAGCTGGAAACTCCTGTCGAGAGCCGGGACTTCCTGAAACGCGTGAAAGAGATTTTTCATTGTCCGGTGCTCCGTCACACGGCCATTCACACGCCTTTCATCCGGCGTGTAGCGGTTTGCGGAGGCGCCGGGGCCTCGTTCATTAGCGCGGCGATAGCCCGAAAGGCGGATATTTACCTCTCCGGCGACTTCAAGTACCACGATTTCTTCCTCGCCGAGAACCACCTTATTATTGCCGACATCGGTCATCACGAGAGCGAGCAATTTACAAAAGATATTTTTTACGAGTTACTTACGGAAAAAATCCCTACATTTGCCATCCGGATTTCCGGGATAAACACGAACCCGATAAACTATTTGTAATAATATAATTATGGTGACAGATAACAACGAAAAACTGCAAGACCTGACCGTCGAGGAGAAATTGCAAAACTTGTACGAATTGCAGCAGATTGATTCGGAGATCAACAAGATCGTTACCCTCCGGGGAGAATTACCGCTTGAGGTACAAGATCTCGAGGACGAGATCGCGGGGTTGAGCACGCGTATCGAAAACCTGAAAGCAGAACTGGAGGAGCTGAAAAAAACTACCGTCCAGCGCAACGTGGACATCAAGAGAGCTGAAGACTCTATACATAAATACAGTGAGCAGATGCAAGATGTCCGGAATAACCGCCAGTACGACGCTCTCAGCAAAGAAGTGGAATTTCAAAACCTGGAGATCGAGTTGCAGAAAAAAAGGATCGGGGAAGCACAACGCTTCATCAGGGAAAAAGAAATGCTGATGGAAGAGGCCGTCAAACGTTACGACGAGAAAAATATCGACCTGGAGGCCAAGAAAGGAGAGCTAAATGACATCATCGGCGAAACTCACAAAGAAGAGGAGACGTTGAGAGTCAAATCCCAGAAGCTTTCCGCCGCGATCGACGACCGTCTGCTGCTTGCCTACCGGAGGATTCGCGACAATGCTCGCAACGGGCTGGGTGTCGTGACGGTAGACAGGGACGCTTGCGGGGGATGCTTTAACAAAATCCCGCCACAACGGCAATTGGATATCCGTTCCCGGAAAAAAATCATCGTCTGTGAATACTGCGGGCGCATCCTGATCGACAAATACATCTGCGACTACGACGGTTCACGGGCACAGGCAGACCTCGAGGCCCGGGCCGAGTCGCAAAAGAGAAAATCCAGAAGAACAAAACGAGAAGAATAACCCGCGATACCGGCGGCGAGGAACAAGATTTGTCGAAAACCAAGGCGAGAGATCGCCGGAACAACTATTCGCGACTTCTCCCCTCGCGTGCCTTGATCGTCCGGTATCCATTCATACCCAAGACAACTATGGCTTACGATCCCCAAACGAGCGAAGAAAAATGGTACCGCTACTGGATGGAACACGGTTTCTTCCACTCCGCGGTCGATCGGACGAAATCCCCTTATTGCGTTGTTATCCCGCCGCCCAACGTCACTGGCGTGTTGCACATGGGGCACATGTTAAACAATACCATACAGGACGTGCTCGTCAGGAGAGCGCGCCTGCAGGGGAAAAACGCGTGCTGGGTTCCAGGAACTGATCACGCTTCCATCGCCACGGAGGCGAAAGTAGTGGCCAGCTTAAAAAGCAAGGGAATAGAGAAAAAAGATATCTCTCGAGAAGAATTTATCGAACACGCGTGGGAGTGGACGCGCAAGTACGGGGGCATCATCCTCGAGCAACTCAAGCGGCTGGGGGCCTCCTGCGACTGGGAACGCACGGCCTTCACGATGGACGAAACACGCTCGGCGAGCGTCATCCAAGTGTTCATTGACCTATACAACAAGGGACTTATATACAAGGGCGTCCGCATGATAAACTGGGATACAGCGGCCAAAACCGCCGTGTCGGACGAAGAAGTCATCTACAAGGAAGAGCAAAGTAAACTCTACTACTTGCGCTACCGGATCGACGGGTGCGACGAATACATCACCATCGCCACCACCCGTCCCGAGACAATCCTCGGGGACACGGCTGTTTGTGTCAACCCGAACGATGAACGCTTCCGACGCCTCGCCGGAAAACAATGCATCGTACCGCTCGTGAACCGCGTGATCCCCATCATCCAGGACGAGTACGTGGACATGGCATTCGGAACGGGAGCGCTCAAAATCACGCCGGCACACGACATCAACGACCACGAAATCGGCTACAAGCATCGACTCGAATCCATCGATATCTTCAACGACGACGGAACCCTCAACGAGAACGCCAGGCTCTTCATCGGGAGCGACCGCTTCGACGCGCGACGAGACATCATCCCGGCCCTCGAGGCCTCCGGTAATCTCGTCAAAATCGAGGATTATATAAATAAGGTAGGCTACTCCGAACGCACCGACGTCGTGATCGAGCCAAGGCTATCCATGCAATGGTTTCTGAAAATGAAAGACCTGGTAAAGCCCGCGCTCGCCGCCGTGATGGAAGACGAGATCGCGCTCGTACCGGCAAAATACAAAAACACCTACCGACACTGGATGGAGAACGTCAAGGACTGGAATATCAGTCGTCAACTCTGGTGGGGACATCGCGTACCGGCCTACTACTTGCCGGGCAGCAACGACTTCGTGGTCGCCCGCTCGGGAGAAGAAGCCGCGGCGCTCGTCAAAGAAAAATTCGGGCTGACGGTAAACCCGACCGACCTGCAACAGGACGAGGATTGCCTCGACACCTGGTTCTCCTCGTGGCTATGGCCACTCTCGGTCTTCAACGGCATCCTCGAACCGGATAACGAGGAAATCAATTACTACTACCCGACAAACGACCTGGTATCAGGTCCGGACATCCTCTTCTTCTGGATCGCGCGGATGATCGTGGCCGGGTACGAGTATCGCGGGACAAAACCCTTCGGCAACGTCTACCTCACGGGGCTCGTGCGCGACAAGCAACGCCGGAAAATGTCCAAAACACTGGGAAACTCTCCCGATCCCCTCGAACTGATCTCCCGTTACGGGGCTGACGGCGTGCGAGTCGGCATGTTACTCTGCTCCCCTGCCGGTGGCGACCTGCTCTTCGACGAGAGCCTTCCCGGACAAGGACGCAATTTCACCACCAAGATATGGAACGCCTTCCAGCTCGTCAGCAACTGGCAAACGGCAGACATCCCGCAGCCAACACACTCCCGCCTGGCACTGGAATGGTTCGAGAGCTACCTCGCCGAAAGCATAAAAACACTCGATACACAGTTCAAGCAATACCGCGTCTCGGAAGCACTGATGACCGTCTACACGGGATTCCGCGACGAATTCTCCTCCTGGCTACTCGAAATCATCAAGCCCACCCGCGGTATCCCCGTCGACCGGGCCACGCGCGAAACCTGCATCCGCCTCTTCGAGCGACTCCTCCAGTTACTTCACCCCTTCATGCCCTTCATCACCGAAGAAATCTGGCAGCAATTACGCGAACGAGAGGAAGGAGAGAGCATCATGATCTCGCGCCTGCCGGAAGCTGGAAACGCCGATAGCGCCCTGCTCGAGGACTTCGAACGCGTCAAGGAAATCATCGCGGCCCTTCGAAATCTGCGCGCGCAACGCGACATCGCCTTCAGGGAAACGCTAGAACTAAAAGTAAAACGACACCCGCGACACCCGCGACGCCTCGAGAGCATACTACTAAAAATGGGAAACCTCGACGCCATCGAGGAAGTAAGCGAAAACCCGCCGGGAAGCTGGAGCTTCATCATCGACACGATAGAATACTTCGTGCCGGCAGCGGGGAAAGTAGACCCGGACGCCGCGAAAACCAAACTCGAGAGCGATCTCGCCTACGCGAAAGGCTTTCTCGCGTCCGTGATGAAAAAACTAAACAACGAGAAATTCATCAACGGGGCGCCACCGGCTGTCATCGAGAACGAGCGAAAAAAACAAGCCGATGCCGAGGCAAAAATCCGCGCCATCGAAGAACAATTATCTCACCTCACCTGAAAATGCCTCACCCCGCGTGTCGTCATGAAAACGTTTCCCCGTCGTAACGATCCCGTCATCGCGCACGCCTACATTTGCGACGTGCCGACAAACGGTTTGTCGCGACAGACATGCCCGCGGCACGTTATGCATCAAGGGTTATAGGTGTGTTTCTTCCAAAAGAGGGTGACTCGCGCGAGCAAGTCACCCTCCGCCTTTAGGCCATACTGCGCGGGAACAAACAAGGGGTCAACTGTAAAACGTTGTTGGTCGTCTTAATTTCAGGCAAAAAGTTTAGTTAGTCTAAAGATGAAGAATGGTATATCCCTAACGCCTCTGATAAGCCTCTTCTATTGCTGGATATTCGCGAGAGAGTATCTCTGCTCGTTTACTT
>JAITJA010000066.1 GCA_031279175.1 Odoribacteraceae bacterium | reverse complement strand
GAGAGGCGGCCGTACCACCTCCCGCGACAACTGTCGTTTCCCCGTACAGCGTCCCGATCAAGAACGCGTTGTCCTTGGCAATATCCGGGACATCTGAGGAAAACTCAACATCGAACGTTGACTGTTCAAACTGCACGCGCGTTTGGTCAGAGCCTACAGGAATTTTGCCACTCTCTTCCTTGTCGTTGAAAAAGACGTAAATGTACTTCGTCCCCGCGCTAAGCGTGAACTTTTCCGTTGTATACGTACCACCAGAGCCCGTCAAGGCAAGGGACTTATCTGTCTCCCATGTTCCATCCGCGTGAAAAACGCGTACTTTAACGTTACCGGTGATGCTCGACTCTTCGTTCGTCGCGATCGACTCTTCACTTGTACCACGTGTTGGACGTTGATCATAGATCGTCAACTTCACCACGCTTTCTTTGCTTCCCGTTGCATCACCAGACGTCTCTTGGTCTCTGTTGCAACTCGCCAGGCCCAATCCGAGAAGGGCCACGGCACACCATGTTAATCTAAGATTTACTTTCATCTGTCTTTGATTTTAAAGATTACTAATTTTTCATTTTTGATTTATTTTACATTCAACTTAAAGTTCAAACTATTCTCGCGTCAATAGGAGCGCGCGTTCGTGCCCTCCATCCAGTTAATATACGCCGTGTTGACCACTTTATTCCCTCCCGGCGTGGGATAATTTCCCGTGAAATACCAGTCACCGTCATTCCCGGCGCACGCCTCGCGCAAGTTATCAACCGTCTGGAAGACTACCTGCACGTCCGCCTGCACGGAATCGTTACGCACCATCCGAGCGACCTGACCGGCGATCTCGTCGTCCGTGAAGGGCGCGTAGATGGCTTTCACGCGATTTACTATCTGCTCCTTGGGCAATCCCTGTTGCGCCTTGCACTCCCGGTAGACCTCCTCGATCAGGGAGGACATGCCCCGTTCCTTCAACAGCGCTATCGCGGCGTTAAAAGCGATAAACTCGCCCATGCGCGTCATGTCTATGCCGTAGCAGTCGGGGTAACGAATCTGCGGGGCCGACGAGACGATGATGATCCGACGGGGATGCAAGCTATCGAGAATGCGCAGGATGCTCCGCTTGAGGGTCGTCCCGCGGACGATCGAGTCGTCAATGACCACGAGCGTGTCGCTCTCCTTGACGGCCCCGTAGGTCACGTCGTACACGTGCCCCACCATCTCGTCGCGTCCCGCGTCGGAGGTAATAAAGGTGCGCAACTTGGCGTCCTTGATCACGATCTTCTCGACGCGGGGATCACCGATCCCCTGCCGTTGCAATCCCTTGACCATCCCGTAGAAAGAGATCTCTGCCGTGTTGGGAATATACGAGAAAACGGTGTTCTCCAGGTCGCCGTCGATCGCGGCGAGCAACTGCGGGACGAGCAACTCTCCCAAACGTTTCCGTTCGCGGTAGATATGCCGGTCGTTGCCGCGCGAGAAGTAGATCCGCTCGAACGAACAGCTGCTTCGCCGCCGGGGTTCGCGCACCATCTCCTCGCTGACCGTCCCGTCCTTCTTGACAATTAGGGCATACCCGGGCTGTATCTCTTTAATATTGGCGTCGTCCACGCGGAAAGCCGTCTGGATCACGGCCCCCTCGGAGGCTGCCACCACCACCTCGTCGTCGCGATAATAATAGGCGGGGCGTATCCCCCACGGGTCGCGCGCCACGAAAGCGTCACCGTGCCCGAGCACGCCGGCCACGGCATATCCGCCGTCCCACTCCACGCTACTCCGCGCCAGCACCTTTGACAGGTTCAGGTTCTTCTCGATCAACAAGGAGATCTCCTCCTGGGCGTGCCCCTGGTCGCGATAGAAACGATACATGTCCTGCACCTCGTCGTCAAGGGCGTACCCTACTTGCTCGAGCAACGTCACCGTGTCCGCGTAGTTGCGGGGATGCTGCCCGGCGCGCACCAGGCACGCGAACAGCTCGTCCACGTTTGTCAGGTTGAAATTCGCCGCCAACGCCAGGTTACGACTACGCCAGTTGCTCGCCCGTTTCAACGGGTGCACGTAATCGATATTGTTTTTCCCGAACGTGGCGTAACGCAAGTGTCCGAGGTATATCTCTGAAATAAAAGGTAAATTTTGCTTGGCCCACTCCGCCCCTTTCTCCCCTGCTCCCGCGTGCACCTCGCCATGAATACGGTCGAAGACCTCCTGTATCGGGTTAGCATCGCACGAACGCATCCTGTCCATGTACTTGCATCCCGGCGCCATGTCCAGCTTCACGCTCACCACTCCCGCACCGTCCTGGCCACGATTCCGTTGTTTTTCCAACAGCAAGTACAATCGGTTTAGCCCGTAAAGAAACGAACCATACTTCTCCTGGTAAAAAGTCACTGGTTTTAATAATCGGATAAATGCTATACCGCATTCATGATTTATCACATCGCTCATAACGACAATCTAAACTAACCTCCTTTTAATTATCGCCACAAACGTAAGAAAAAATATCATACCTTTGCCCGGTATCTTTAAGAAAGTATTCATGAAAAGAATTTTTTTTTTCGCGATCGCGGCACTATTGATTATTACCGGGGGGGTGTTTTCCTGGAAAACATTAAGAATAAAAGAGAACGAGAGTATCACGCGAAGGGAGACTACCTCCGTGGAGGTGCTTAACGAACGCGTACATTTGGGAACATTTAACATATCGGAAGCAAAAGAAGGAGTCTTCGAGATCAGAAATAGCGGGGAAATACCGCTAATTATCCTCGACGCGACCACGTCATGTAACTGCACGACGGTGGAGTGGCCGCGAAAACCGGTAAACCCGGGAGATACCGCGCGGGTGCGCGTTACCTATACCCCGAACGACAGGGGACGGTTCTCCAAGACGATCGACCTCTATTGCAATACTCTTCCCGCGCTCGTCACGCTCCGTGTCGACGGCTATATCGAGTAACGCCCCATGTCCTACCATCGCGTTTTATCCCGCGTCGCCTGCCTGCTACTCCTCATGGCGTGGACGACGCTTGCCGGGGCCCAGCGCCCCAGGGTGGGTGTCGTCCTGAGCGGCGGCGGAGCCAAGGGTATCGCGCACATCGGCGTGCTCCGCGTGCTCGAGGAGGCGGGTATACCCGTCGATTATATCGTCGGGACGAGCATGGGCGCTATCGTCGGCGGGCTAAGCGCTATCGGTTATAGTGCCAGCGCGCTGGATAGCATCGTGAGAAAGCAGGACTGGCCTTTTCTCCTGAGTGATAAAATATATCGCCTCGACCTGTCGCCCGGCGAACGCGCCGAGGAGGAGCGTTATCTCCTCACCCTGCCCTTTGACCGGATTAACGCCCGGGAGCGACGGCCCGTCGGATTCGTGAGCGGGCACAATATCCTCAATATCTTTACCGAGTTGACGATCGGCTACCACGACAGCACGGATTTTTCTCGCTTCCCGGTTCCTTTTCGCTGCGTGGCCGTCGACGTCAAGCGGCGACGGGAGGTTATCCTTTCCGGCGGCAATCTCGCGCTGGCCATGCGCGCCAGCATGGCTATTCCCGGCTTTTTCACGCCGGTGGCGATGGACAGCATGTTACTCGTCGATGGCGGAATGATGAACAATTTCCCCGTCGACGTGGCGCGGGAGATGGGCGCGGATATCATTATCGGGGTCGACGTGCACGCCGACGTCGCGGTAACGGACGACCTGACGTCGATGTCCAACACGCTCCCGCGGTTGATCAACCTACTTTGCATGAACAAGTACAAGGAGAACGCGCGGATGGTAGACCTGTTAATTCACCCGAACTTGCAGGAGTTTTCCGCCGCGGATTTTCACGCGCGGGCCGTCGACTCGCTGCTGGTACGCGGGGAGCGGGCGGCGAGGGAACAGTGGGACTCGCTCGTGCTCCTGAAGATGAAGCACGGCCTTGACAGGAAGGACGACGAGCCGCGACGGCCAGGCGCCCTGGCGCGCCCCTCCCGTTTCCCCGTCCGCGAGATCACGCTCGAGGGGCTCACGCCGCAGCAGGAAAGATGGTTGCGCAGGAAGATCCTCGTCAAGGCGGGCAGCGAGCTTTCCATCGAGGAGATCCACCGGACGATTAACATGTTATACAATACCAGGGCCTTCTCGTCCGTCAATTATCGCCTGACCGGCGGGCCGGCGTACACCCTGGTACTCTCGTTCACGCCCCACCCGATGAATTACATCAATATCGGCGCCCGGTTTGACTCGGAGGAGATGGGGGCGATCCTGTTTAACACCACGATCAGCAACCGGATCGTCCGCGGGGCGCAGCTCTCCCTGACCGCCCGCCTGAGCCGGTATCCTTATCTCCGTGCCGAGCTGTCGCTGGAAAACACGCTGCTACGGCGCTTCAACCTGGCCGGGGAGGTACGCTTTAATGACGTCGATATTTACGCCCGAGGGAAGAAAAGGAGTAACGTGACGTATCGTTATTATCTCGGCGAGTTGAGTATTTCTAATCTTTATTTCCGCGACGGGCATTTCCACGCGGGGGCGCGCTACGAGCTCTTTGATTACAACGCGTTTCTCTTCGCGGACGGGGACGCGACGGAGAAGGTGCACCCCGAGAGTTTTATTAGTTATTTCGGCAAGGTGCATGTCGAGACGCTCGACAAGGGGTATTTCCCCGACCGGGGGTTTTCCATCGAGGCCGAGCTCGCGTATCACACGGACAACGCGGTGACTTACAAGAAAGGCGCGCCATTCTCGTCTATCGCCGTTCATCTCAAGAAGGTTATCCCCTTGTCCTCGCCCATGAAGGCGTTGCTTGCCTTTCACGGCAGGACGCTTGTCGGGCGCGGCCCCGCTTATTCTTTTTACAATCACGTGGGAGGGGTCGTTCCCGGCCGGCACAATCCCCGTCAGCTGCCTTTCTGGGGCATTCAACGATTGGAGGTTTTTGATAACTCACTGTGGATAGGACAGGTGCAGTTGCGCCACCAGTTGAGCAGGTCTTATCTCTCTATCGTCTGTAACGCCGCGCAGCAGGATGACGATTTCAGCTCCATGTTCTCCCGGAAGATCGTCTGGGGAGGGGGCGTCGCCTATTCCAGGAACTCCCGAATCGGCCCCGTGGAGGCCATACTCTCCCTCTCTAACTGGACTAAATCCCCCAACTTCTACTTCAACTGGGGATTCTATTTTTAATCCTTACCTCGCGCGAGGAGAGAAAATGGAGGGCGCGTTCCCACTTTCCCGGGGTACCCCGTCTCGCTAATTGGTGCTTCCCCGCCACTAATTGTTGCTTCACCGCCGCTAATTGTTGCTTCCCCGCCACTAATTGTTGCTTCCCCG
>JAITJA010000056.1 GCA_031279175.1 Odoribacteraceae bacterium | reverse complement strand
GAGGAGATTATAATGGCGGTCGGGTAAGATGGAGGGGAGGGATATTTATTCAGTGGACTCGCCGGTGATGGCCTCGATTATCCCGGTTTATACCCACGGTGTTACCTGATACCTTTACGGGGGACCGGGGGGGATGGTCAAGCGTTACCTGAAAGTTAGAATTGTTATCGAGGGGGACGCGCGGTGATTGGTTTGTAGCGCGGGACGAGCGCTTTCATCACGCCCCACCCGATCAGGTAGGCTACCGCGCAGATGATAAAGAGGATGAAATATCCTGCTGGTTCTCCCTCGAACCCGAGGAAGTGCATGTTTGTAGTTCCGGCGTGGTCGAATAGTCTTCCCGCGCCTTTTTGTATGATGAATGACCCGACCCCCCCGGCCATTCCCCCGATGCCGGTGATGGTGGCGATCGCGGTTTTGGGGAACATGTCGCCGATGGTCGAGAAGATGTTGGCGGACCATGCCTGGTGTGCCGCGCCGGCGATGCCGATCAGTATCACGGGTAGCCAGTAGGTGTACCCGCCGAGGGGTTGCGCGAAGAGCGCGAGCAGGGGGAAGAAGGCGAACAGTAGCATCGATCTCATTCGTCCGGCGTAGGGGTTCATTTGTTTTTTGTCGATGAAGTAGGAGGGTAGCCACCCGCCGATTAGCGAGAGCATGACGATCGTGTATAGCACGGTGAGGGGCCATACTTGTGCCGTTCCTTCTATCCCGAAGACTGATTTCAGGTATTTTGGCATCCAGAAGAGGTAGAACCACCACACGCCGTCGGTCATGAATTTCCCGAAGGCGAAGGCCCATGTTTGCTTGAACTTGAGACATTCGAGGAAGGTGAGTTTCTTGCCGTCGGCGCGGGCGGGCGCGTCTTCCCCGTCCGAGTTGATGTAGGCGAGCTCGGCCTTGTTGACGCCGGGGTGCGCGCCGGGTTTCTTGTAGAGGAAGACCCAGAATCCCATCCAGATGAATCCGAGGAGGCCGATGAGGATGAAGGAGGCTTCCCAGCCGAAGGCGGCGGCGATGTAGAGGACGCAGGCTGGGGCGATCATGGCGCCGATGGTGGCGCCTGAGTTGAAGATGCTCGTGGAGAAGGCGCGGTCGCGTTTGGGGTTGTACTCGGCGGTTGCCTTGATGGCCGCGGGGAAATTTCCTGCCTCCCCGAGGGCGAGTATGAAGCGGCAGAAGATGAAGAGCATGACGCTGATGTTGATTATTTTCCCGGCGTTTCCTGCCGTTCGTATTAGTTCGTTGGCCTCCGAGAAGGAGGTGCTCCACGCGCCGGTGGTCAGGCCGGCCGTGGCGATGCCGCAGAAGGCGTGCAGGCAAGCGCCGAAGGACCATATGCCGATGGCCCAGAGGAAGCCTTTTTTGGTGTCCATCCAGTCGACGAATCGCCCGGCGAAGAGCATGCATGCGGCGTAGAGGAGCGAGAACCACGAGGTGATTGTCCCGTAGTGGTCGTTTGTCCAGCCGAACTCGGGGCCGATGTAGCTCGGGAAGGTGAGCGAGAGGACTTGCCTGTCGAGGTAGTTGATGGTGGTCGCGAAGAAGAGGAGGGTGCAGATTACCCAGCGGTAGTTGGTCATTTTCGTTGTTTGGTGTCGTGTGGTCATGATAGGTGTGTGAGGATGATGTTCAATACTTTCTTGACTTCGCGGGAGATGTCGTCCCACGCTTCGTTAGCGATGGCTGTTTTCGGGAAGAGGTTTGATCCCATCCCGACGCAGGTGACGCCTGCCTCGAACCATTTGTCGAGGTTGTCTGTTGTTGGTTCGACGCCGCCCGTTACCATGACGCGCGACCAGGGCATGGGGGCCAGCACGTTTTTGACGAACGAGGGTCCGCCGACGTTTCCTGCCGGGAATATTTTCACGATTTCCGCGCCCAGTTCTTGCGCGAGTCCGATCTCGGAGACTGACCCGCAGCCTGGGATGTATGGTACTTGCCGGCGGTTGCATACCTTGAAGATGTCGGGGTTGAGGAGTGGGCTGACGATGAAGTTCGCGCCGAGCTGGAGGTAGAGGGAGGCGGTTCCGGCGTCTACTATCGATCCGGCGCCGGTGATCATCCCGGGACATTCTTTCGCCGCCCAGCGGGTTAGCTCGCCGAATATCTCGTGGGCGAATTCCCCGCGGTTCGTGAACTCGAAGAGGCGCGCCCCGCCCGCGTGACACGCTTTTAGTACTTGTTTGGCGACCTCGAGGTTGGCGTGGTAGAAGACGGGCACGAGGCCGGTGTTTGCCATTGCCCGGCACGTTTCTATTCTTGAGAATCTGGCCATCTGTCAGGGTTGTTTGCCGATGTAAGCGAGGATGCCGCCGTCGACGTAGAGGACGTGTCCGTTGACGAAGTCTGACGCTCGCGAGGCCAGGAAGAGTGCCGGCCCTTGTAGGTCTTCTGGCGTTCCCCACCGCGCGGCGGGTGTTTTGGCGATGATGAAGGCGTTGAAGGGGTGCCCGGGTTCGCGTAACGGGGCGGTTTGCGGCGTGGCGATGTATCCCGGTCCGATGCCGTTGCACTGGATGTTGAAGGCCCCGTACTCGGAGGCGATGTTGCGGGTGAGCATTTTTAGCCCTCCCTTCGCGGCGGCGTACGCGGAGACGGTTTCGCGTCCCAGCTCGCTCATCATCGAGCAGATGTTGATGATTTTCCCCCCTCCTTTCTTGATCATCCCGGGGATGACCGCTTTTGCCACGATGAAGGGCGCGTTGAGGTCGACGTCGATGACTTGCCGGAATTCGGCGGCGGTCATCTCGATCATCGGGACGCGCTTGATGATGCCGGCGTTGTTGACGAGGATGTCTACCGGGCCTACTTCTTGCTCGATCCGGGAGACGAGGGTGTTGACTTGCTCCTCGCTGGTGACGTCGCAGGTGTAGCCGCGCGCGTTGAGGCCGGCGGCCCGGTAGGCCTCGAGCCCGCGGTTGACTAACTCTTGGTTCAAGTCGTTAAAGACTATCGTGGCGCCCGCGCTGGCGTATGCCGACGCGATGGAGAAGCCGATGCCGTAAGAGGCGCCCGTGATCCATGCCACTTTCCCTTGTAGTGAAAATAGTTCTTGCATAAGTTTATTGTTATTTATCGTGTAACGTTCGCGCGATGCCCAGCTCGAGGCCGCGTAGCTCGGCCAGCCCGCGGAGGCGCCCGATGCAGGAGTATCCCGGGTTGGTGCGTTTGTGCAGGTCGTCGATCATCTGGTGGCCGTGGTCTGGCCGGAAGGGGATGGAGCGCCCGCGTCGTTGTTGTATCTCGAGGAGTGCCCGCGTGACGGCGTACATGTCGACGTCTCCCTCGAGGTGGTTTGCCTCGTGGAAATTCCCTTCCGCGTCGCGTTTTGTCGAGCGCAGGTGCGCGAAATAGACCCTGTCGCCGAGGCGTTCGAGCATGGCGGGGAGGTCATTGTCTGGCCGCGGGCCGAACGAGCCGGTGCAGAAGCAAAGCCCGTTAGAGGGGTTGGGCACGGCTTCCGCGAGGAGCGCGAAATCTTGTTCCGTGCTCATGACGCGCGGCAGCCCGAGGATCGGGTAAGGGGGGTCGTCCGGGTGTATGGCCAGCACGGAGCCTACCTCGTCGGCCACCGGCGCGATCTCGCGGACGAAGGCGATCAGGTTTTTCCTCAACGCGTCGGCGTCAATCCCGCGATACCGGTCGAGCCGTTCCCGGAATTCTTCCAGCGTGAAGCTTTCCTCCGCGCCGGGCAGCCCCGCGAGGATGTTGCGCGCGAGCCGGGCGCGTTCTTCGCCGGACATGCGGTCGTGCCGGGCGCGCGCCGCGGCGATCTCTTCCCTCGCGTAGAGGGCTTCCGCTCCCGGTCGTTCCAGGATAAACAGCTCGAAGGCGATGAATGCCAATCGCTCGAAACGCAACGCGCGCGAGCCGTCGGGCATGGGATAATCCAGGTCGGTGCGCGTCCAGTCGAGCACCGGCATGAAGTTATAGGTGATCACCTTCACGCCGCGCGCTGCCAGGTTGCGGATGCTTTGCTTGTAGTTCTCGATATAGCGCTGGTAGTCGCCCTCGCGCGTTTTGACGTGCTCGTGCACCGGTATGCTCTCGACGACCGACCACGCGAGGCCTGCCTTTTCGATCATCGCGGCGCGTTGTTCGATCTCGTCTTTTGTCCACGCCTCGCCGTTCTTGACGTGGTGCAGGGCCGTGACGATGCCGGTAGCCCCGGCCTGCCGTATATCCGACAGCGAGACGGGGTCGTCCGGTCCGTACCAGCGCCAGGTTTGTTCACTTAATATCACGTGCTTGTTTTTAGATGGAAAACGCGTCGAATCCGCCGTCGACCACGAGTATTGTCCCCGAGACGAACCGCGAGGCCTCGCTGGCCAGGTAGTGCAGCGATCCCAGCAGCTCTTCCGGTTTCCCGAAGCGCTGGTAGGGGGTATGTGCCAGGATCGCGCGGGCGCGGTCGGTATACGACCCGTCGGGGTTCGTGAGCAGCGTCCGGTTTTGCTCCGTGATAAAGAACCCTGGCGCCAGCGCGTTGACGCGGAAGCCCTCGCCGAACTTGGTCGCCAGCTCTCCCGCCATGTAGCGCGTGAAGTTGGCCACGGCAGCCTTTGCCGCCCCGTAGCCGGCCACGCGTGTCAACGGGCGGAGCGCCGACTCGGAGGCGATGTTTATAATATTGCCTGCCCCGTTCGCTACCATTGCCCGCGCGAACACCATCGTCGGCACGACTGTCCCGAAAAGGTTCAGGTCGACGACCTGCTTGAAGGCGTCGAGTTGCAGGTCAAAGATTGTTTTATCCGGCGCGATCGTTGCCCCGGCCATGTTTCCCCCGGCGGCATTCACCAGCACGTCGATCTTGCCGCGGGCCGCGATGATCTCCTCCCGGTCGCGTTCCAGCGTCCGCGCGTCGAGCACGTCCGCGTCGAGGTAGAGCGCGTCGCCGCCCTCGTCGCGAATCCCGGCTACCAGCGCCTCTCCCTTCTCCCTCACCCGGTCGAGCACGACGACCGTCGCCCCCTGCCCGGCCAGGTAACGCGCCATCGAAGAGCCGAGCACGCCGCACCCGCCGGTGATGACGATCACCTTCCCTTGAATACAAAATAGATTCTCTTGCATGTTTCTCGTTTATTAAAGTGTTGATAGTTGTCGTCGTTTTCTCGACCCGACGCGATGTTACAAATTTCTTTCTATAAATCCGCGTGGCCGTCGCGTTTTGCCGTCATGGTTTCAACGTGCCGTCGCGGAGGGCGGAGACGGCGTGACAGAGCTGCCCGTACCACTCCTCGCCGTACTTCCGCACGAGCGCGTCTTTCAGGAAGAGATAGAGCGGGATCCCCTCGCGATCGCCGCGGGCGCGCGCCGGTTCGCAGAGATTCCAGCGGTCGTAGCGCATCAACTCGTGGGTGGGATAGCGGGTCACGCGCAGCGGGTAAAGGTGGCAGGAGATCGGCTTGCGGAAGCGGCTCTCCCCCGCGGCCCAGGCCCGTTCGATGGCGCAGCAACAGCACCCTCCCTCCTCGATCGCGTAAGCACACTCTTGCCCGTCGATCAGCGGCGTGCCGGGATCTCCCTCCTGGTCGATGACCGAGAAGCCCGCGCGTTCCACCGCCGCGACGCCCCCTGGCTTCATGTAGCGCGCGATGGCGGTATAATTCTCCCGGATCTCCCGTTCCTCCTCCTTTTCCAGCGGCGCGCCGGCGTCTCCTTGCACGCAACACTCCCCGCGGCACGCGGCGGGGTCGCAGCAGAAACGCTCTTCCAGCACCTCGAGGCGGACGATCGTCTTCTCGATTTGTAACACGGGCGATGGATTTACACGATTAGTGGCTTGCCGGTCATCTCGGGCGGGACGGGTAGCCCCATGATCGCGAGCACCGTCGGGGCCACGTCTGCCAACACGCCGTCGCGCAGGCGGTCGCAGTTACCGGGGGCGGTCACCCAGATGCACGGCACGGGGTTCAGCGAGTGGGCCGTGTTCGGCGAACCATCCTCGTTCAGCGCGTAATCGGCGTTCCCGTGATCGGCGATGATCAGCACGTCGTAACCGTTGGCGCGCGCGGCGTCGACGGTCTTGCCGGCGCACTCGTCGACGGTGGCCACTGCCCGCTGGATGGCCTCGTAGACGCCGGTATGCCCGACCATGTCCCCGTTGGCGTAGTTCAGGCAGATAAAGTCGGCCTCCTGCCGGTTAAGCTCCTCGACCACCCGTTCGGTGATCCCGGGCGCGGACATCTCCGGCTGCAGGTCGTAGGTAGCCACCTTCGGCGAGGGCACTAGCACGCGGCGCTCTCCCTCGAACGGCTCTTCGCGCCCGCCGTTGAGGAAGAACGTGACGTGCGCGTATTTCTCCGTCTCGGCCACGCGCAGTTGTTTCAGGCCGAGGCGCGAGATATACTCCCCGATGGTATTCTCGACGTTATCCTTGTCGAACAGCACCTCGACGCCGGTAAAGCGGGCGTCATACGGGGTCATCGTGTAATAATGTAGCGGGAGGGTTTTCATGTCGAACTCCGGCTTGTCCTCTCGCGTCAGCGCGATCGTCAACTCCTTGGCGCGGTCGTTCCTGAAGTTAAAGAAGATCACCGTGTCGCCGGGGCGGATCGTGCCGACGGGTTCTCCCTTCTCGTCCACGCGGACGATGGGCCGGATGAACTCGTCGGTGACGCCGGCCTCGTAGGAAGCGCGTACCGCACCCTCGGGATCGGTCGCGGGGCTACCCTGGCCATGGACGAGCAGGTCATACGCTTCCTTGACGCGTTCCCAGCGGGAATCCCTGTCCATCGCGTAGTATCGACCGATGACGGAGGCGATCTTCACGCTAGAGTGTTCCAGGTGTTTAGCGAGGCTGGCGATAAACCCGGCGCCGCTTCTCGGGTCGGTATCTCTCCCGTCCATGAAGCAGTGGACGCGCGCGTCGATCCCGCGATCCCGCGCGAGGTCGCACAGCGCGAACAAGTGCTCCATCGAACTATGCACCCCGCCGTCGGAGAGCAGGCCCATCAGGTGGAGGCGGCGGCCCGTCTCCCCGGCGCGCTCGAGGGCGGAAACCACTCCCGGCACGCGGGCAAATGACCCGTCGCGTATCGATCTGTTGATCTTGACGAGGTCCTGGTACACGACGCGCCCGGCGCCAATGTTCAGGTGCCCGACCTCGGAATTACCCATTTGCCCGTCCGGCAACCCCACGTTTTCACCGCTGGTGTAGAGTAGGGCCCGGGGGTTGTTGTTTGCCAACGCGGTGAGGCAAGGCGTGGGGGTGCTCCCGATCGCGTCCGAACGGTCGCGACGCCCCACTCCCCATCCATCCAGTATCATCAATAATACTTTTTTCATCTCTCTATCTTTAAAATTACCTCGCGAAGATACATCTTCACACGGGATTTCAAGCACCACGCGCGAGTATCACTCGCGTGCCAAACAGGAAAAAAGTGTCTCCACCTTCCCCTCGCTCGAGTGTCGAGCAGGGGGGGAAACACTTCCCCCCCTGCCTGGCACTCGACCGTGGGGTTGGGGTGGAGACACTTCTTTTCCTGCTTGGCATAAAGAACCGGGGGAAGGCCTCGCGGCGTTCCCCCGGTAAAGAATGTATGTGTGTGTGTGTTGAAAAGACTTTTATCTTGAAAACCTGTTATCGTGATATTGTCATGGGATAATCGTGAAATCCACCGGGGTCCACGGGCCTTTCTCCCCGCGGGAATTCTCCCAGCGGAGTGAGAAATAGAACCGCTTGCCGCGATCCGTGTCCGGGAAATCGAACGTGCACGGGCTATTCGTGTCGAACGACGAGTGTACCAGGTCGGCCTGCGTGATACCCTCCGTGGCGGTACTCACGAGACTGGCGATCTCCACGCCGTGTTGCCCGTCGGGCTTACCCGAGCCGCGCGCCTTATCGAAGAAGTGCACCTGCACGCGGAACGCTTCCGGCAGCCCGGTACGGTATCCCGGCACGTTTGGCGCTACTGGCGCCGGGATACGTTTCCCTGACGGGCGCGGCGGGATACCCATCAGGTCCAGATCCGTGTCGGAGACGATCTCCGGCGGGAACGCCTGCAAGAGCCCCGTCATCCTCTTGAGGAGCGGCTCGAGATCCTTTCGCGCGGCAGCGATCGCGTCGATCTTCTCCTTGTCGCGCTGCTTTTCGTTCTCCCAGCTCGTGTACGCGCTCAAAAACGCGGAGATTGCCGGGAGCACGTTCTCTTTAAACCATTTCCCGAGCACCGTCGTGTCGGCAAACCCGAAACGAGTGAGATTGGCCGGGAGCACGAAGTAGTTCACAAACATTCCCAAGAAATGTCTTAGTGCTTGATACGAGTTATCTAACCAACTGATCCTTGTCATGATTTTTTGTTTTTGAAGTTTTAGATAGGGAGGTGTTTTACAAAGTATGCTCTAATCAGACAAAGCCGAAATTGATGTAAAAGAATGCCAAATCAAAA